>NZ_JBFUGX010000280.1:0-5390 GCF_056402675.1 Polaromonas sp. P3_C2
AAGAATGAGGCCGCGCACAAAGCGGCCCGCACCCAGCGACCGGAATTGCTCGCCATGAGAACGGTCGGCATCTTCAATCGCCTGGCGGACCAGCGCGGTGACGACCGGCAGCACCAGCACGGCCTGCGCCAGCACCATGGCCTTGAAGGAAAACAGCCAGCCCAGAAAACCGAGGGGGCCGGTTCGCGAGAGCAACAGGTACACCACCAGCCCGACCACCACCGACGGAAGGGCCAGTGCCGTGTTGAGCAGGGCCAGAACCGCACCGCGGCCGCGAAAGCGCGACACGCCCAGCCACGCACCGAGCAGCAAGCCGCCGCTGCAGGCAATGAGGCAGGCACAAGCACTCACGGCCAATGAACGGGCCACGATGCTGGCCAGCATGGGATCGAGCGAGGTGATGAGCGTGAATGCCGTGGCGGCGCTGTCTGAGAAGGTGTTCATGTCAAAGCTGTGCGGCACTCTAGCCTAGGGCCTAAGTCCTTGATTTGCATCGGGAATCATCGCTATGAATTCATTTGCATAGGTCGGCAAACCCAAGCTGTCCACCGCGTCCCCGACCCGTTCCCGCCGACCGATGCACTCATAATCTGTGCACTTACCGTTTGCCATGCATAAAGTCGAACTCTCTTACCTGCTCACACCCCAGCGCGGCAAAAACGCCCTGATACGCAATCCGCTGATGGACATGCTCCATGCGGTGCGTGAGCAGGGCTCCATCTCCAAAGCCGCCAAGGCGCTCGACCTGTCGTACCGCCACGTGTGGGGTGCACTCAAAGACCGGGAGCAGACCCTGGGCCGAACGCTGATCGTCTGGGACAAAGGCCAGCGGGCACGGCTCACGGAATTCGGCGAGAAACTGCTTTGGGCCGAGCGGCAGGCACAGGCTCGGCTGGCGCCACAGATCGAAGCGTTGCGAGGCGACATCGAACGGGCCTTTTCCACCGCCTTTGACGACAACGCCCATGTGCTCACGCTGTATGCAAGCCACGACGCAGCGCTTTCTGCGTTGCGCGAGCAGGCGAGCCCGCGCGGGCTGCACCTGGACATCCGGTTCATGGGCAGCGTGGACGCCATTGCCGCCCTGAACGCGGGACGCTGCATGATGGCCGGATTTCACACGCTGGACCAGCCTGGCAGTCAGTCCGTGACCGCACAAACCTACCGCAACCTGCTCAAACCCGGACTGCACAAGCTGATCGGCTTCGCCCATCGCATGCAGGGCCTGATCGTGGCCAAAAACAACCCGCTGCAGATCGCCGGCATCACCGACCTTGCAAGGCCGGGCGTGCGTTACGTGAACCGGGCGGAAGGCACCGGCACGCGCGTGTTGCTGGACGAACTGCTGGGCAAAGCCGGTGTGGCGACTTCAGATATCGAGGGCTACCAGAGCCAGGAGCCATCCCATACGGCCGTAGCCCAGGCGATTGCCAGCAATGTCGCCGATGCCGGCCTTGGCATTGAAACGGCAGCGCGCGAGAAAGGCCTGGGCTTCATCCCGCTGGCGCAAGAGCGCTACCACCTGGTGTGCCTGAAGTCCGAACTGCCCACGCCGCAGGTGCAGGCACTGCTCAAGGAGCTCCAGAGCCGCGACTGGCAGGCCACGCTGGAAGAGTTGCCCGGCTACAGCGGCGAAACGGCCCAGAGCGGCAAGGTGCTGTCCCTGCGCGCCACTTTGCCCTGGTGGACATACCGCAAGGAAAAATTGGCGAAAAGTGCCTGAAATCCTTTATAGAAGAGCGCAGGCAGCTATTCTTTTTATAGCGCGCAAGACCTGAAGCCACAGAAAATATCATCCCGTCCGGGCAGGCAGAAGTTGCGGAAACGGGGATGCTTCAGGCGCGCACGTGTGGCGAACGAGCCGCCACGCAGCACCTTGTGGCTGCCGAACCAGGGTTCGGAATAGGCGGCGAAAGGACCGGGCACAAAACCCGGGTAAGCGCGAAAGGTGGTGCCCGTCCACTCCCACACGTCACCCCAGCGAAAGCCCCTGCGGGCGGCCGTGCACGCAGCGGTTTCCCATTCCACTTCTGCGGGCAGGCGGCGGCCAGCCCAGCGGCACCAGGCGTCAGCTTCCCACCAGCTCATATGCATGGCCGGCTGGTTGCCGAGCATACGCATGGCCTTGCCAAAGCGCGTCAGCATCACGGCGCCGCTGGCCACACCGATCTGTTCAACGTAACGCGGACCGCGCCTGCCCTCGCTTTTGACGGTGGCCTGCAACCACGCCCATCCCTCGGGCTGCCAGAACTCGGGCCGGTCATAGCCGCCGTCATCGACAAACTCCACGAACTGCGCCCAGCTCACCGGCTGCGCGTCGATCTCAAACTCGGGCACGCTGATGTCGTGCAGCGCCAGTTCGTTGTCGAAGGCAAAGCCTGCAGTGTCCGATGGTGCGGCAGAGCCCATTTTCCAGACGGTAGCCGGGACCAGCAGCGCRCCCCTCAGTGCCATGGACGGGGGCGTGAAGGCTTGCAATAAATCCTTTTCCATGGGCACACCCAGCATTTGCGCTGCGTGGGTCAAGGCTTCGGCCTGCATGTCCTCATAAAAGAGGCACAGGCGGTAGAAGTAGAGTGCATCGCTGTCTTCACCGGCTTTTCCCAGCAGTTCCAGTGTGCTTTCCAGCGTGTCGAGCAGATAGGCACGGCAAACGTCCACATCGGGCAGGTCAATCGCCCAGCGCTGGCTGTACGGAACACTCGCAGGGTCCCACCAGCGGTCGGCGTTGAGTTCCATCGAAGCGAGGCGGGTGTGCCCCGGTGCGCAGCGTATTCCCTGCGCGCGCTGCACATTGCGGCCGATCCACCATTCCTGGAACCAGCCGACGTGGCCGAGCATCCACAGCGGGGGGCTCAGCGGCGGGGAGGCCGGCACGGCAAAACCAACGGATTCCAGCGCCTGCTGGTACTGGCCAAAAATCCGCAAGGTGTGATTGCGGGCATCCATCAGCGCCAGCGACAGGACGTCACGGCCGGCGCTGCGCATGAGGGGCGAATCGATCTGGCGGTCCATCGCGAAAAAAATGATTGCTGGCGGGAGTAATGAAAAGGTGTAGCGTCTTGAACCCGCACAAAGTCTGGCAAGCACCGACACGAATGGACACAAACAAGACACCATCAAAGCCGCGCGCCGATTGAGGCCAGAATAGCAGACGGACGACCGGCTGGCGCGCATAAGTGTTTAGGTTGCATACTGGGCTCGAGGACAAACAAGGGGGCCTGCCAACCCGACGAAATATTGATGGCAAGGTGTCGCGCCACGGCGACTTACCCCCTTTTGTAACAACAAGTACACGGATAGACTCCCGCCAGTCGCCCCGTATCTTGAGAATGCCTGCAGGTGTCTGGAGGACGCATCGACTGCCCCTTGACCCCGCCCCTTGACTCACTCACCAGCACGCCACTTATGCAACCACACGATCTGAACTCATCGCCCGCCGAGCTCGACATGACGCTCCTGGACCTCGGGCCCCTGGCGTGGGTGCTGGAAGAACTGCGCAAGTCGCTGGAAGGCTCCAACAAAGCCCTGAAACGCTTTTTGCGGGAGGCTGAAGGCGTCAGCAACTCCGATCTTGCAGCACTCGATGCCGGCCAGTTACGCACTGCCCGCCAGCAGTTGCACCAGGCGGTCGGCGCGCTCGAGATGGTCGGCATGAGCGCGCCTGCGCTGGTCCTGCGGGCCATGGAAACGGCGGTGCAAAAGTTCATCCAGACACCGGGGCAATGCACGCAGGACGCTGCGACCAAAATCGAGCTGGCCGGTTTTTCCCTGGCGCATTACCTCGAAGACGTGCTGGCCGGCAAACCGGTGTCTGCGGTGTCGCTTTTTCCCCAGTACCGCGACATCCAGGGCCTGGTTGGCGCCGACCGCGTCCATCCGGCGGATCTCTGGGTGTTCCAATGGCGCTGGATAGAGCCGGTCCTTAATATCACCGTCGATGCCAGGGCGTACGGCGGGGAATCCAGGCAGCTGCTGGACCGGCTGATGCTGACCCTCATCCGTACAGGCGATGCAGAAGCCGCACAGAGCCTCAGCGATGTGTGCCTGGGCTTCGCCCAGGCTCAAACCGGCATCGAACCCAGGACCTTCTGGAAAATAGCAGCGGCGTATTTCGAAGCACTGGCAAAAGGGCTGCTGAAAATCGATCTCTATGTAAAGCGTGCAACCCTGCGCATCCTGCTGCAGTATGTCTGGCTGGCCAAGGGTACGGAGGCGTCGGCCCGGCTTGCGGAAGATCTGCTTTTCCTGTGTTCCCAGGCGAAAGTCCCGCGCTCCAGCGACGCACCGGTGCTGTCGGCGGTTCGTTCAAGTTATGGCTTGACGCGGTTCAAGCCGGTGGACTATGAGTCGGTCCAGTTCGGCCGCTTCGCCCCGGCCCTGATCGCACAGGCCCGCAAGCGCATCAGCTCGGCAAAGGAAACATGGTCTGCAGCCACCGCTGGAGACCTGAGCAAGTTCAAATCCCTGAACGACCAGTTCAGCCTGGTGACGGATTCACTGGTCAAACTGCATCCGCCGAGCGAGCCGATGGCGCGGTCGCTGACGCGCGTGATCGCCTCGACGGTCAGCTCGGGTCAGGCCCCCAGCCCCGAACTGGCGCTGGAGGTGGCAACCGCCGTGCTGTACCTGGAAGCCGTGTTTGACGATTTCGACCCCAACGACCCGCGCCTGTGGGCCCGGACAGCCCGGCTGGCGGAGCGGCTTGAAAGCGCCAGGACGGGCGGACAGCCACAACCCCTGGAGTCGTGGATGGAGGAGCTGTACCAGCGCGTCAACGACAAACAGACCATGGGAAGCGTGGTGGGTGAACTGCGCGTGGCCCTGGGTGTGCTGGAAAAATCCCTCGACAGCTTTTTCCGCACGCCGGAGGACAAAAAACCCCTGGCCGTGGTACCAGGGCAACTCGCGCAGATGCAGGGCGTGCTGTCCATGCTGGGGGTAGACCAGGCAGCCCTGGCGGTAATGCACATGCGTGAACTCGTGGAACAGATGCTCAAACCTGGTGCCAATGAGYAGCAGGCCCACATGGCAGGATCGGTCGATCGCCTCGGCAACAATCTCGGAGCCTTGAGTTTCCTGATTGACATGCTCAACTACCAGCCCGGCCTGGCCAAAAAGCTGTTTGTGTATGACGCGGTGAAAGGCGAACTGAAGGCCGACAAGGACAACTGAACCGCCAGGAGCGCGGCCGGGGTTGCGCCTGAAGGCAGCTGGTGAAATGCCCGAGAAAACACCCTTGTTTTAAACTGGMCGCCCCCGCGCACCGCCGGTACTGCGGGAACGCCATTGAAAGCACGCCATGAACGCCCCTGAAACACTTCCGGGCACCCCACCCCGGCTCACCAGCCTGTCGCATGGCGGCGGTTGCGGCTGCAAGATTGCGCCTG
>NZ_JBFUGX010000281.1:0-5388 GCF_056402675.1 Polaromonas sp. P3_C2
GCCTCAATCTTGATCGATCCACCCAGTATCCGATAGACGTTATATTTAGACACTTCGTCTCACTGGTGGAACATATGGACTTACTTGCCCTTGCAGACTTCAACCTCGTGGCCCGGTATGGGGGCTTTGGGCGGGCCGCCCGCGAATCAGGGCGCCCCAAGGCGACCCTGTCACGGCGGGTGGCCGACCTGGAGAGCGGCCTCAACCTGCGTCTCTTCGAGCGGGGAGCGCGGATCCTCAAGCTCACCGAGGAGGGACGCTCGCTGTACGAAAAGACCTCTGTTTTGCTGGCCGAACTCGACGAGACGGTCGCCACGATTACCTCTGGCGGTGAGACGCCGCGAGGCACATTGAGGGTGAGTGCGCCACTGCTCTTCTCGCAAGCCGCCATGGGCAAGCTCGCCGCCCGGTTCGCGCTGAAGCACCGCGAGGTCCGGCTTGAGGTCATCCCCGAAGACCGTGCAGTCGATATGGTGGAAGAGGGGTACGACCTGGTGATCCGCGTCAACCCCGACCCGGACGAAAACCTGGTGGGGCGGATCTTCCTGAGAGATCGCCTGGTGGTGGTGGCAAGCCCCCAACTCAGCCCACCCACAGGCAAGGCGCCTGTTCCGGTCGTGATGCGGGCAGGCGGGGCAGGAAACCCGAATGAACCCTGGGAAATGACGGGACCAGGCGGTGAACAACGGTTTGCGGTGGACCCCGTCCTGCGCCTGTCATCGCTGTTCATGGTCCGTGATGCAGTCCGGGCAAATGTCGGGGCGGCGCGCATTCCCCTTTCGCTGATCTCCCACGATCTCACAGCCGGAACCCTGGTCCATTGGGGTGACGTGAAGGGGCCGGAGATTGCCCTCTGGGCGCTCTATCCATCACGCCGCCTGCTGAGCGCCCGCGTATCCGCTTTCCTGGACTGCCTGAAGGAAGCCTTTCCCAACGGGTCACCGGAGGAATTGGCGGACTACATCGGGAGATGAGGTCTGCACAAACGCCCGACTCTCTCGATGCGGAGACGAGCCCGACACCGCTCTCGAGCCTGACGATCCGGAGCGAGCCGCCATGGATGTGAACGAATGCTCATTTCCGTTGGCCTCAGACCACTGGCCTGTGGAATAAACCGCCGACCCCTCCTTTAGTTGCCAGGGGCATCCGCGCAATGCGTCACATCTCGTTAGAGTCGCCTTACTAAAAACAAAGAGGAGTTGTCTGGATGAATGCGCTGCACAGGAAAAAACTTGGCATTGAAGATGGCCACCGGATCGTCCAGAGAGACATCAAGGTGGAAGCCAGTGAAACCCACGTGACGTCGGTGTACTGGTATGACGAAATTGACGGGCAGGGAGATTTTGTGCGCGGCCATGTGCTCAGGGAAACCAACTTCATCCAGAAAGACAGGCAACCCGAACCCGCCAAGGCAGCAGAAGCCCCGCGCAATCGCGGTGAGGATCACCCGGATGATTTGTCGGCCAACTCGCTACGGGCACACATCCGTGAGCGCATGTGGCTTCACAACGTGCTGCCTCACGGCCGGCGCCGATACGCCATCTAGCGAGTATCAATACCGGCCGCAGCCCTTTGCAGTCGGGCGCGAACAGCTATATTTTTGATAGCATTCAGTGACCCGGCATTGCACCGGGGCGCTGCATCATCACTCGCCCCTGTTTCGCATCCAGTCGGCCGTCTGGAAAAACGACGCATTGAGCCGCGTGCGCAGCGCTTCATCAACACCGGTTTCACGCATGGCCTGGTCCATGCACGCCAGCCACTGGTCACGCTCGGCAATGCCGATCGAGCCGCCGCCGGTTTGCTGCGGCATGTGGCGCATGCGCAGGCGCGGATGGCCGAAGCGGTCGGTGTAGTACTGCGGCCCGCCCAGCCAGCCGCATAAAAACCAGAAGAGGCGCTGGCGGGCGTTGTCCAGGGTGCTGCCGTGCGCGGCGCGCAGGGCTGTGTAGCCGGGCTCCAGGTCCATCAGGTCGTAGAAGCGCTCGACCAATGCCTTGACGCGCTCTTCGCCGCCTATCCAGGCGTRGGGAGTTTCGAAGGGAGGGTTTCCTGGGGGCTTTTCTTCTATCTGCATTTTGGGATTATCGAATGTTGGGGTTTGGGGTTGGTTGAGAGGGGCTTTTTTGGGTTGCTGCTGATTCGATGGGGTGTGGTCGTTGATGAGTTCTGCTGGCCGGGGGTTGCCCGGCATGCAAGTAACTTTCTTTTGCTTCGCCAAAAGAAAGTCACCAAAGAAAAGGCGACCCTGGTTCCTGCGTCCCTWCGCTTCGCTGCGGGCAACCTGCGGTGCTCGGTCCAGCCGGGGTCAAAAACAACTCGCTTCGCTCAAACAAGTTTTTGCCCTGRTCCGTCTGGMCCTSCGCTCCTCGGCGCATCCACAAGGGCCAATCGGGAACGGGGACCGAATACCAAAGACAAATACCAACCAAGACTCGCCAKGGCGAGTCCTGGTTTCTTCTGGTATTCCGGGTTCTGTCTTCGGCTGTTGGGTATTTCTTCTCCCCACCCCTTCTGTCTGCGCCGAGGAGCGCAGGGTCAGGCGGATCAGGGATCGCGATTGTCTGAGCCGAAGGCGAGTTCGAGCGAGACCCCGCCTGAACCGAGCACCGCAGGTTGCCCGYAGCGAAGCGTAGGGTCGCAGACAGCAGGGTCGCCTTTTCTTTTGCTTACTTTTCTTTTGGCGAAGCAAAAGAAAAGTGAGTAGCTGCCGGGCTACCCCCGGCCAGCAACCCTCAGCAAAAAACACGTCCTGAAAATCAACCCAGCCTCAGCAAAGAGGGGAATTGGAAGAGCCGTTATTGCGCCTTCCGCAAAGTCTCCACCACTGGCGTATTCAAAACCGACCTCAACCCCCACCACCCCGCCGCCAGTGCCAGCAAAGCCCCCGCCAGGCTGCCCACCAAAGGCACCGTCCACGAACCAGTCCAGCTGAAGTCAAACACAAAGCGAGCCAAACCCCAGCCCACCGCCAGCGCAACGATGGAAGCCAGAAAGCCAGCCAGCAAACCAACGCCCGCCAATTCAGCCCGCTGCACCTGCCGCAGCAGCGAAGCACGCGCACCCACGGCCCGCATGATGGCGAATTCACGGGCGCGCTCTTCACGCGTGGCAGTGATGGCGGCGAAGAGCACGACCAGGCCCGCGGCCAGCGTGAAGCCGAACAAAAATTCCACCGCGCGTATCACCTGGTCGAGCACGCGCTGCACCTGCGCCAGGGTGCTGCTCATGTCGACATTGGTAATGTTGGGAAATGCCCTGACCAGCGTGTTGTCAAAACTCTGGGCATGCGGCTGGCCAGGCACGGCGGCTGGCGGCTCGGGTGCGCGAAAAGCGCTGATGAAGGACACAGGCACATCGGCCGGGAGCTGCGCCACCGGGTACATCACAAAGAAATTGACGCGCATGGAGCCCCAGTCGACCTTGCGCAGGCTGGTGATCTTCGCTTCACTGAGCTGGCCGCCGATGTCAAACCGCAGTGAGTCGCCTAGCTTGAGGCCCAGCGTTTTGGCCAGGCCGTCTTCCACGCTCACGGCATCTTTTTCGCCGCCTGTCCAGCGCCCGCCGGTGACCTGGTTGTGACCGGGCATGTCGGCACTGTTGGACAAATTGAATTCGCGGTCCACCAGGCGTTTGGCGCGATCGTCTTCAAAGTCGTCGGGCGTGACGGCCTTGCCGTTGACCGCCACCAGACGGCCGCGGATCATGGGGTACCAGTCGAACTTCTTCACGCCGCCATCGCGCAGCGCTTTCTGGAAAGCCTCGCCCTGCTCCGGCTGCACGTTGATGACAAAACGGTTAGGCGCATCGGGCGGCGTCGCCTTGCGCCAGCTGCTGATGAGGTCGGTGCGCAGCAGCACGAGCAGCATCAGGGCCAGCAAGCCGACCGCAAGGGCGCTGGTCTGCACCACGGCATACATGGGCCGGGCAGACAGCTGCCGCGTGGCCAGCACCAGCCAGCGCGGGGCGGTGACTTCGTTGACGCTGGCGCGCAGCAGCTTGACGGCGGCAAAACTGGCCACGGCAAACACCAGCACCGCGCCGGCAAAACCACCGACGGCAATCAGGCCCAGCTTAAGGTCGCTGCTGGCAGCGACCAGCAGGGCCGCAAAGCCGGCCACACCCACGCCCAGCACCGCCATTGACGCGGGTTTAAGGTTGCCGACGTCGCGGCGAATGACGCGCAGCGGCGGCACCTGCGCCAGCTGCAGCACCGGCGGCAGACCAAAGGCCAGCAGCAGCGTCAGGCCCATGCCCATGCCGAACACGACGGGCCACCAGGTGGCCGCCGGCAACGCGGTTTCAACCAGCCCGGCCAGCAGCAGCACAAAGGCGTAATGCACGGCGAAACCCAGCGCCACGCCAAGCGCGCTGGCCAGCATGCCGGCGACGACAAACTCAAAGGTGTAGGCCAGCGCAATGGTGCGCTGGGGCTGGCCCAGCACGCGCAGCATGGCGCAGTCGTCCAGGTGCTTGGTGGCGAAACCGCGCGCGACGATGGCCACGGCCACCGCGCTCAGCAGGGCCGCCAGCAAGGCCACCAGGTTGAGGAATTTTTCGGCGCGGTCCAGCGTCTGCCGCATCTCGGGGCTGCCCGATTCGAGCGACTCCAGCCGCACGCCGCGGATGCCGGACTCTGCACCGGGTTTCTTGATCTCGTCTGCGGCCCATTTCACATAGGCCTTGACGGCCTTGTCGTCGCCGGCCACAGCAAAGCGGTAGTTGGTGCGGCTGGCGGGCTGGATCAGGTTGGTGGCGGCCACGTCGGCCTGATTGATCATCACGCGGGGAGAAAAGCTGATGAACCCGGCGCCGCGGTCGGGCTCCTGCACGATGACGCGGGTGACCTTGAAGCTGGCGTCGCCCATCAACAGGGCTTGGCCGAGCTTGAGGCCCAGCGCGTCGAGCAGCGAAGCGTCGGCCCAGGCCGTGCCAGGAGCCGGCACCTCCCGCGTGTCTTCGCCGGGGCCGTCCAGGCTGTCGGCGATTTTCATGCTGCCGCGCAGCGGATAACCTTCCGGCACCCCCTTGAAAGCCACCAGCTTGCTGGCGCCGCCATCAGCGTCGGTGGCGCGGCCCATGGTGGGAAAGGTGACGGTGGAAATCGCCTTCAGGCCCAGCGCCTGCGCCTTGGCTATGAAGGCTTCCGGTGTGATGCCGTCACTGCGGATCACGGCGTCACCGCCCAGCAGCTGACGGGCATCGCGTTGCAGGCCGCCCTTGAGGCGATCGGCAAAAAAACCGACCGCGGTGAGCGCAGCAACCGCCAGGGTCACCGCGACGATCAGGAGGCGCAGCTCGCCGGCGCGCAGATCACGCAACAGGGTTTTCCAGCCGAGCTTGAGGAAAAGGGTGTTCATGCGCAGACCATAACGCAAAGTCCGCATC
>NZ_JBFUGX010000282.1:0-5374 GCF_056402675.1 Polaromonas sp. P3_C2
AGTTCAAACTCATACTGCCCTATCGCCTGCCTCTCATTCTGGGCCACGACGTCGCTGGGGTGGTCGTCAAGGTCGGCCCAGGCGTGCGGCAGTTCAAGCCGGGCGATGAGGTCTACGCCCGGCCGGATGATTTCCGGATCGGTACCTTCGCTGAATTCGTCCCGGTCAAGGAGGCATCCCTGGCGCTCAAGCCTGCGGGGCTCACGATGGAAGAAGCCGCTTCCATTCCCCTGGTGGCTTTGACGGCCTGGCAGGCGTTGGTTGAAAAGGCCCAGCTGAAAAAGGGGCAAAAGGTCTTCATTCAGGCGGGCTCCGGCGGCGTAGGCAGTTTTGCCATTCAGTTGGCCAAGCACCTGGGCGCCACCGTCGCCACGACGACCAGCACGGGTAATGTCGCGCTTGTGAAGAGTCTGGGCGCGGACGTCGTGATCGACTACAAGACGCAGGATTTCGAGGCCGTCTTGCGCGACTACGACGTGGTGCTGAACAGCCAGGACGGCAAGACGTTGAAGAAGTCACTGCGCGTGCTTAAGCCCGGCGGGAAACTCATCTCCATCTCCGGCCCACCCGATCCCGCATTCGGCAAGGAAAGCAGTGCTCCTGCATTCGTAAAGCTCGTGATGCGCATGCTGAGTTCAGGCATCCGGCGCAGGGCAAAGAGCCGCGAAGTTGACTACGCGTTTCTCTTCATGAAGGCAAGTGGCAGCCAACTGCGCGAGATCACGCGGCTCTTCGATGCTGGTGCTATCCGTCCGGTGATGGACCGGGTCTTTCCGTTCGAGGCAACCAACGAGGCCTTGGCCTACGTCGAGGCGGGCCATGCAAAAGGCAAGGTCGTCATCAAGGTCAAGTGAACCTGTTTTCCCTAATCTGCTTTTCCCACCCACTGGAGTTTTCTCATGCAAATCAAAAACGCTGTTGTTCTCGTCACCGGCGCCAATCGCGGCATCGGCCTGGCATTCGCGCGCGAGCTGCTCGCCCGCGGTGCCCGCAAGGTCTACGCGGCCGCTCGCGACCCCGCCACCATCACCCTGCCCGGTGTTCAGGCTTTAAAGCTCGACGTCACCAAGCCTGAAGACGTAGCGGCCGCCGCAGCGCTGGCGCCGGATGTCACGCTGGTAATCAACAATGCCGGCATTGCCCAGCGGGGTGGCTTTCTGGCGGCCGACAGTGAAGACACCACCCGGCGCATCTTCGAGACCAACGTCTACGGCGTACTGCGCATGAGCAAGGCCTTCGCGCCGGTTCTCAAAGGCAACGGCGGCGGTGCCCTTCTCAATGTGTTGTCGGTGGCCTCGTGGGTGAACGGCGGTGAGCTGGCAGCTTATTCGGCCAGCAAGTCGGCGGCCTGGTCGCTCACCAATGCCTTGCGCAGYGAACTCGCGGCGCAAAAGACGCAGGTGCTGGGGCTGCACATGGCCTATGTCGATACCGACCTCACGCGCGGCTTCGAGGTTCCGAAGTCCAGCCCTGAAGACATCGTCAAGCGTGCGCTCGACGGACTCGAATTGGGGGTTGATGAAGTGCTGGCCGATGAAATCACCCAACATGTCAAAGCCGGGATGACGGCGGCCAGGCCCAGCTACCTTCCGCAGGCATCCTGACTTCGAAATCTGGCCGGACCATCTGCGCCAGCAGGTTGTGACAGATGCCATTGCCACGCCAACACGCGGGTGGCGACTCCACTTTCTATGGCTGGAAGTGAGGTACGAGGCTGTTGTATAACCCTGCCAGCCGGGCGGCGCGGTTCTGCATCCGCGTCCTCTCGGCCGCTCGCACCTCGAATACGTCAGTCACCTCTGGTGCACAAAATATTTTCGCCGCTTCGCCCGGGTCGCAGGCCAGCCAGGCCAGCCGGGCTGCGCCCAGCGATGGGCCAACCTCGGCATCCGCGTGCCGGACCACCTGCAGGCCGGTAGCGTCGGCCAGCATCTGAGCCCAATAGGCATTGCGCGAGCCGCCGCCGATCAGGCTGACGCGCGCAAGGCCAGGCTGAACCGACTGCAGCGCGGCAATCCCCTGCGCCATGCCCAGGCACACACCCTCGAGGGTGGYATTCACAATGTCTTCGCGCTGCGTGCCTGCGTGCATGCCGAAGAACACGGCTTTGGCATGCGGATTGTTGTGCGGCGTGCGTTCGCCGTTCAGATAAGGCAGGAACAACGGGGTGTCTTCGCGCAGGCCGCGCTGCTCTGCCTGCGCAAGCAGCACGGCCACGTCGCGCTCTCCCAGCAGCCCCGCTGTGAACTCGAGGCACGAGGCGGCCGACAGCATCACGGACATCAGGTGCCAGGCCTCTGGCAACGCGTGGCAGAAGCTGTGCACCGCCTGCTGTGGATTGGCGACAAAAGAGCCGGTGGCCACGAACACTACACCGGACGTTCCCAGGGACAGCATCGCTTCACCCGGGTTCACCACACCAGCGCCCAGGGCGCCTGCTGCGTTATCGCTGGCACCGGCTACCACCGGCACTTCGCGCAAGCCCCAATGCTGCGCGACCTCTGGCAGCAGAGTGCCGGTGACCTCCGGGCCTTCGTGCAACCTGGGCATGTGCGCGGTAGACAGGCCGCAAGCGGCCAGGAGTTCGTCACTCCATGCGCGCCTGCCCACATCCAGCCACAGTGTGCCGGACGCGTCGGACAGGTCGGTCGCATAGTCGCCGGTCAGACGCCAGCGCAACCAGTCCTTGGGCAGCAGTACTTGCCGCACCCGGTCGAACACGCCGGGCTCGTGTTTGGATACCCAAAGCAGCTTGGGCGCCGTGAAACCCGGCATCATCAGGTTGCCGGTGATCTGACGTGACCGCGGCACCGCCCGCTCCAGTTCCGCGCATTCCGCCGCCGCCCGGCCGTCGTTCCAGAGGATGGCCGGCCGCAGAACCTCACCGCGCCCATCCAGCAGGGTCGCGCCGTGCATCTGCCCGGTCAGGCCGACGGCCTCGATCTCGCCGCCTGCGTGGCCACCGCGCCGCAATTCCTGCAACGCGGCACCCACGGCTGCATCGCACGCACGCCACCATTCCGAAGGATGCTGCTCGCGCCACAAGGGCCGGGGTGCATCCACCGACAGCGGCGCGGAGCCGCTGGCCACCAGGCGGTGGCCGCGGTCCAGCACGACCGCCTTGACACTGGAGGTGCCCAGATCAATGCCCATGAACATCGGTCAATCCTCGAACGGCGTCCACTTGGCCGTGCTGGCCGCAGACTGCACCACCTTCTCGATGAACCGCACACCGCGGGCGCCATCTTCGAGGCGGGGATAGTCGGCGTCCAGCGGATTCGGTGTATTGCCAGATTGCAGCGCGCGGATGTGCGCAGCCACTCCCAGGTAGACATTGGCAAAGGCTTCGATAAAGGCCTCGGGGTGCCCCGTGGGCAAGCGTGTCGCTCGGCGGGCTGCCTCACCGAGCCACGGCGAGCCCCGCGTCAGCATGCGGGCCGGGCCGTCGATGGGAGCATGCAGCAGCCGGTTGGGCTCCTCCTGGCGCCAATCCAGCGTACCGGTGGTGCCGAACACGCGCAGCCGCAGGTCGTTTTCGCAACCCACCTCGATCTGCGACGCGATCAGCACGCCCCTGGCGCCGTTCTTGAACCGCAGCAGGACATTGCCGTCGTCGTCAAGGCGCCGGCCCGGCACGAAGATGGTGAGGTCCGCGCAGATGCTTTCCAGCTCCAGGCCCGTCACCGTCGCCACCAGGTTCTCCGCGTGCGAGCCGATGTCGCCGATGGCGCCGGCCACGCCGCTGCGCGCCGGGTCCGTCCGCCAGTCGGCCTGCTTCTGCCCGCTTGCCTCCAGGTGGGTGGCAAGCCAGCCCTGGTTGTATTCGACGATGACCTTGCGCACCACGCCGATCGCGCCGCGCGCAACCATGTCACGCGCCTCGCGCACCATGGGATAGCCCGTGTAGTTGTACGTGACACCGAAGATGGAGCCGCTGCGCTTGACAACCCGAACGAGCTCGGCGGCCTCCTCGCTGCTATGGACCAGCGGCTTGTCACACACCACATGGATGCCCGCCTCGGCGAACGCGCGGGCGACGGGGAAATGCACATGGTTGGGCGTGACGATGGAGATGAAGTCGATGCGCTCGTCCTTGCTGCGCCGCAGTTCGCCTTCCAGCAGGTCTTCCCAGCGGCCGTGGTTGCGTTCATCCCGCAGGCCGAGGTCGCGGCCTGACGCGCGCGCGCGCTCGGCATCGGACGACAGTGCACCGGCCACCAGCTCCATCTGCCCATCCAGCGCCATGGCCTTGCGGTGTACAGCACCGATGAAAGCACCCTGCCCGCCGCCCACCATCGCATAGCGCAGTTTTCTCATGAGCCCGCCATCCCGCCCTGCTTGGCCTTGTCGAACACGGCGTCGAACGCTCCCGCGGCCGGCTTGAAGTCCAGCCGCTTGCTGTAGGCCGCGCTTTCAGTAGCGCCGTGCACGCGGTCCATGCGGCTGTCCTCCCACTCGACGCTCAGCGGTCCGTTATAGCTCACGTCGTTGAGCGCAACGATGATGGATTCGAAGTCGATCTGCCCGCGCCCGACACTGCGAAAGTCCCAGTGGCGGCGCGCGTCACCGAAATTGGTGTGCCCGCCGAAGACCCCCACAGTGCCGTCGCCCCGGCCCCACCACACGTCCTTCATGTGCACGTGATAGATGCGGTCGCCGAATGTCCGGATGAACTTGACATAGTCCACGCCCTGGTAGCCCAGGTGGCTGGGGTCGAAGTTGAAACCGAAACGCTTGTGACCTCCCACGGCTTCGATGGCGCGCTGCGCCGAAGCGATGTCGAAGGCGATTTCCGTGGGGTGCACTTCCAGCCCGAAATTCACGCCACACTGCTCGAACACATCGAGGATGGGTTTCCACCGGTTGGCAAAGTCGACGAAGCCCTTGTCCCAATACTCCTGCGAAGTGGGCGGAAACGCGTACAGCGAATGCCAGATGGACGAGCCGGTGAAGCCCGTCACCACCTTCACGCCCAGCTTGGCGGCGGCACGCGCGGTGTCCTGCATTTCCCGCGCGGCGCGCTGCCGCACGCCTTCCGGATCGCCGTCCCCCCAGACTTGCGGCGACAGGATGGCCTTATGCCGCTCGTCGATGAGGTCGCAGACCGCCTGGCCCACCAGATGGCTGCCGATCGCAAAACAGCGCAAGCCGTGCTGTTCCAGCAGATCGCGCCGGTCCTGCACGTAGCGATCGCTCGCCAGGGCCTCCTGCACATCGAAATGGTCGCCCCAACATGCCAGTTCCAGGCCGTCGTAGCCCATGCTGCGTGCCAGGGGTGCCAGCTCCTTGAGAGGCAGGTCCGCCCATTGCCCGGTAAAAAGAGTGACAGGTCTTGCCATGGCTGCCTCAGAACGGGGAGTCGGGGAAGTAGTAC
>NZ_JBFUGX010000283.1:0-5368 GCF_056402675.1 Polaromonas sp. P3_C2
CCATGTGATCGACCGCCTGAGCTCCGAGCTGGCCGACAACACCGAACTCTTCGAGATGTCCAAGGCCGAAGGCGATGACGCCGGCATGCAGACGATTGAAGCAGAAGCCGCCAAGGTGGCTACGGAAGTCGAAAAGATGGAATTCCGCCGGATGTTCAACAACCCGGCCGACCCCCTGCCCTGCTTCCTGGACATCCAGGCCGGCGCCGGCGGCACCGAAGCCTGCGACTGGGCCAGCATGCTGCTGCGCCAGTACCTCAAGTACGCCGAGCGCAAGGGTTTCAAGACCACCGTCGAAGACGAATCCCCGGGCGACACGGCAGGTATCAAGGGTGCGACCATCAAGATCGAGGGCGAGTACGCTTTCGGCCTGCTGCGCACGGAAACCGGCGTGCACCGCCTGGTGCGCAAGTCGCCGTTTGACTCCTCCGGCGGGCGCCACACCTCGTTCGCTTCGGTGTTTGTCTACCCCGAGATCGATGACTCGATTGAAATCGAGATCAACCCGTCGGACGTGCGCACCGACACCTWCCGCGCCAGCGGCGCCGGCGGCCAGCACATCAACAAGACSGAYTCGGCCGTGCGCMTSACGCACATCCCGACCGGYATYGTSGYGSARTGCCAGGAMGGSCGAAGCCAGCACAGCAACCGCGACGTCGCCTGGAAACGCCTGCGCTCGCGCCTGTATGACTTCGAATTGCGCAAGCAGCAGGAAGCCCAGCAAAAACTCGAAGACACAAAAACCGACGTGGGCTGGGGCCACCAGATCCGCAGCTATGTGCTGGACAACAGCCGCATCAAGGACCTGCGCACCAATGTGGAAGTCTCGGCCACGCAGAAAGTGCTGGACGGCGACCTGGACGTGTTTATTGAAGCCTCACTCAAACAAGGTGTGTGAGGGCGTGTGAGCGTGTGACTTTCGACGCGCTCCGGAAGTTGTGAAATTTTGATTTTCAGGAATTAACCATGCTGCATATGCTTGACGGAGCGAGCCCCGGCGCCGCGGTGGTCATCAACCGCGCCGACTACGTCGCGCCCGCCTACTGGATCGACACGGTCGATCTGTGCTTTGACCTGGACCCGCAGAAAACGCGCGTGCTCAACAAAATGAGCCTGCGCCGCAACCCGGACGTACCGGCACAAGCCCTGAAGCTGGACGGCGAAGAGCTCAATCTCTCCCGTGTTCTGGTCAACGGCCAGGGCACCTCATTCAAGATGGAAGGCAACCAGCTGGTGCTGGAAAACCTGCCAGAGGGCACCGAGCCCTTCGAGCTGGAAATCTTCACCACCACCTGCCCCGCCAAAAACACCAAGCTGATGGGCCTGTACGTCAGCAACAACTCCTTCTTCACGCAGTGTGAGGCTGAGGGTTTCAGGCGTATCACCTACTTCCTGGACCGCCCCGACGTGATGGCCAGCTACACCGTGACCCTGCGCGCCGACAAGGCGCAGTACCCGGTGCTGCTGTCCAACGGCAACCTGGTCAGCCAGGGCCCGCTGGAGCCCGGCCCCAACGGCGCGCGGCATTTCGCCAAGTGGGTAGACCCGCACAAAAAGCCGAGCTACCTCTTTGCCCTGGTAGCCGGCCAGCTGGTGGCCCGCGAGCAGCGCATCACCTCCCGCGCAGGCAAGGAACACGTGCTACAGGTCTATGTGCGCCCCGGTGACCTGGACAAAACCGAGCACGCCATGACTTCGCTGATGCATTCGGTCGCCTGGGACGAGGCCCGCTTCGGCCTGCCGCTGGACCTGGAACGCTTCATGATCGTCGCCACCAGCGACTTCAACATGGGTGCGATGGAAAACAAGGGCCTGAACATCTTCAACACCAAGTACGTGCTGGCCAACCAGGCCACCGCCACCGATGTTGATTTCTCCAACATCGAAAGCGTGGTCGGCCACGAGTACTTCCACAACTGGACCGGCAACCGCGTGACCTGCCGCGACTGGTTCCAGCTCAGCCTGAAGGAAGGCTTGACGGTCTTCCGCGACCAGGAGTTTTCACAAGACCTGTGCGGCGAAGCCTCGGCCCGCGCCGTCAAGCGCATTGAGGACGTGCGTGTGCTGCGCACCGCCCAGTTCCCCGAAGACGCCGGCCCCATGGCCCACCCGGTGCGGCCCGACAGCTACGTCGAGATCAGCAACTTCTACACCGTCACGATTTATGAAAAGGGCGCCGAAGTCGTGCGCATGATGCAGACGCTGGTGGGCCGCGATGGCTTTGCCCGCGGCATGACGCTTTACTTTGAACGGCACGACGGCCACGCCGTAACCTGCGACGACTTTGCGCAGGCGATTGCCGACGCCAACCCGATGTCGGACCTGGCGCGCCTGCTGCCGCAGTTCAAGCGCTGGTACAGCCAGGCCGGCACGCCGCGTGTGCACGCGCAGGGTGCTTATGACGCGGCGGCGCGCACCTACACCCTGACCTTGTCGCAAAGCTGCATGCCCACGGCAGGGCAAGCCGTGAAGGAGCCGTTTGTCATACCGGTCGGCCTGGGCCTGCTGGGCGCAGATGGCCAGGACTTGCCGCTGCAGCTGGCCGGTGAGAGCCAGGCACCTGCCCGCACCCGTACCGTAGTGCTGACGCAGGCCAGCGAAACGCTGACCTTCGTCAACATCGATGCCGAGCCGGTGCCCTCCATCCTGCGCGGCTTCACCGCCCCGGTGGTGCTGGAGTTTGACTACACCGACGCCCAGCTGCTGCACCTGCTGGCGCATGACAGCGACCCTTTCAACCGCTGGGAGGCCGGGCAACGCCTGGCCGTCAACCGCGCTATCAAATCCATAGCTGGTGGCGCAGACCCCGTAACGGCTGCAGTGCTCGATGATGCTTATCTTGATGCGATGCGCCAGGTGCTGCGCCACCCCGCGCTGGACTCGGCCTTCAAGGAACTGGTGCTGACGCTGCCGTCTGAGACCTACCTGGCCGAGCAGCTTGACGTGGTGGACCCGCAGCGCATTCATGCAGTGCGCGAAGCCATGCGCCTGCAGCTGGCCACGGCACTGGCAGCCGACTGGCAAGCCGTGTACGAGGCCAACCACGACACCGGCGCCTACACGCCAGACCCGGCCTCCTCGGGCCGCCGCGCGCTCGCGGGTATGGCGCTCACGCACCTGTGCCTGGCAGCGCAGGCTTCTGGCGATACCCTCTGGCCGGGCAAGACCCTGCAGCGCTTCAAGGACGCCGGCAACATGACCGACCGCTTCAACGCGCTGGCGGCCCTGGTCTCCAGCGGCCACGCACTGGCGGCCGAGGCGTTGCCGCTATTCCACGCCATGTTCAAGGACGAAGCCCTGGTCATCGACAAATGGTTTGGCCTGCAGGCCGGCGCGCCGGATCGCGGCGGCAACATCCTGCCGGCGGTCAAACAACTCATGAAGCATTCCGACTTCAGCCTGCGCAACCCCAATCGCGCGCGCAGCGTGGTCAGCACCTACTGCCAGGGCAACCCGGCCGCCTTCCACCGCGCGGACGCCGCGGGTTATGTGTTCTGGAGCGACCGCGTGATGGAGCTCGACGCCATCAACCCGCAGGTGGCAGCCCGCCTGGCGCGCGCGCTGGACCGCTGGAGCAAGCTGGCCGAGCCCTACCGCAGCGCGGCGCGTGAGGCGATTGCACGCGTAGCGGCCAAGACTGATTTGAGCAAAGACACACACGAAGTCGTCTCTCGCGCACTGGCTGACTGAACGCGGACGGCACCCGCCATGGCATTCTTCACATTCAACACCCCCGCACAGCGGTTTGCGAAGAAGTTCAACCCGCTGCGCGACACGGTGTACGACGCCAGCGGCATGTTCAGCGGTTCACGCATGTCAGCCGACCTGGCCGCACTGGAGCCCCTGGCCGAGGCCCTGGGCGCCGACTCCGCCGAGCTGGCTGACTTGCTGTGGTTGCAGTTCGTGGTGTTCCGCAAACGCCAGCTGGATGCCGAGGGCCTGCCCCTGGGCCTGCGCGCCCTGGCCATCCGCGCTGCCAAAGGCAGCCTCACGCCCACCGAGCGCTACGAACAGCATTACGCCATCGGCGAGTCGGCCCTGGAAGCCGAGGAGTACAACACCGCCGTCGAGCACCTTCAGCAGTCGGTCCACTGGGCCGCGCACGAAGGCGCCATCCTGAACACCGACCAGAAGCTGGGTATTCGCGAAGAGACAGGCTACGCCCTGCACGAGGCCGGCCGCTTCGCCGAGGCACTGGCGCACAACCAGCAACTGCTGGCCGATGCACAAAGCGCCTTCGGCTCCGGAACGGACAAGCGCCTCTCTGGCCTCATCAACAACCTGGCGCAAAATGCCTACGAGTTGGGCGAACATGCCCAAGCGCAGGCCTGGCTGCAACAGCGCCTGGCGCTGGGCCAGGCCTTGCAGGACACCGATATCTTGCTGGACACCTTGTTCCAGCTCGGCGTGCTCGCGCACGAAACGGACCAGCCCACCGAAGCGCGTGCCCTCTTCCAGCAACGTGTGGACATTGCCCGCGCGAAGGACGACGAGGACCTGCTGGACGACGCCCTGGCCACGCTCGCCGAATTTGAAGAACGCGAACAGCAAGGCGAGCCCGGCTAAGCGCCCCGCCCAGCCATACGCTGCCCAAACGAACTATCCCTCAATCGAACGGAGCCCCCTATGTCCCAAAAAATCTCCCTGACCCGCTACCTGATCGAGCAGCAGCGCATCGACGGTCACATTCCCTCGCAGCTTCGCCTGCTGCTGGAAGTGGTCGCCCGCGCCTGCAAGAGCATCAGCCAGGCCGTCAACAAGGGTGCACTCGGCAGCGGCATGGGCAGCGCCGAAAGCGAGAACGTGCAGGGTGAGATCCAGAAGAAGCTGGACATCATTGCCAACGAAGTGCTGATTGAGGCCAATGAATGGGGCGGCCACCTGGCCGGCATGGCCAGCGAGGAAATGGAAGGCATTTACGTGGTGCCGAATCGCTACCCCCAAGGTGAATATCTGCTGCTGTTCGACCCGCTCGACGGCTCCAGCAACATCGACATCAACGTCAGCATTGGCACCATCTTCAGCGTGCTGAAAATGCCCGAGGGCGACCGCGCTGTGGATGAAGGCGACTTCCTTCAGGCCGGCCACAAACAGGTGGCGGCGGGTTACTGCATCTACGGCCCGCAGACCACGCTGGTGCTGACGGTGGGCGACGGCGTCGCCATGTTCACGCTGGACCGTGAGCAAGGCTCCTTTGTGCTGATCGAGGAAAACGTGCAGATCCCTGAAGACACCAAAGAGTTCGCCATCAACATGAGCAACATGCGCCACTGGGACGCCCCGGTCAAGCGCTACGTGGACGAGTTGCTGGCCGGCAAGGACGGTCCGCGCGGCAAGGACTTCAACATGCGCTGGATCGCCGCCATGG
>NZ_JBFUGX010000284.1:0-5367 GCF_056402675.1 Polaromonas sp. P3_C2
GGTATCGAAAACGGCATCGACCGAGCCGCTACCGATGCTGGCATTGGCGGGCACCTCATTGGCGCCGCGAAGCTGTGTGGTGAAGGCGACCAGGGGGGATTGCTTGTTCATCACGCCGCAGCCCGTGATGGCGGCAGCGGCTACGGCCATCGCGGCAAGGGAAACTCGGGTGGCGGTGCGGCGTGAAAGCATGGGTCAGCTCCTTGAAAAGTTGCAGCCGATTGTGCGTGCTGCACGCTGGTCAAACCCGTAGGACAAACCCCATGCGAACAGTCGGTTCCGGACGACGCCCGTACCCCATCGCACACCGACACGCCTGCCTGCGCGCGGGCTGGAGACTGGCCTGATAGTTGTGGCCTGCATCCTTCCCCAGGCCAGCCCGCAATCCTCAGTAGAAAGACTCACACCATGGCATCGCGCGTTTTATGGAAAGGGGCCATCAGTTTCGGCCTGGTTCACATCCCCGTAGCGCTGCATTCGGCCACCTCGGAGAGCGGCATTGACTTCGACTGGCTGGACAAGCGCAGCATGGACCCTGTGGGTTACAAGCGCGTCAACAAGCGCACGGGCAAAGAAATCACCCGGGAAAACATCGTCAAGGGCGTCGAATACGAAGACGGCCAGTACATCGTGCTGTCGGAAGAAGAGATCAAGTCCGCCTACCCAAAGACCACCCAGACCATTGAAATCGAAAGCTTTGTGCCCAACACGGAGATTCCCTTCGTTTACCTGGAGCGGCCCTACTACATCGCCCCCATCAACAAAGGGCAAAAAGTCTACGCACTGCTGCGCGACACCCTGCTGAAAACCCAACGCGTGGGCATCGCCCGCGTCATCATCCAGACCAAGCAGCACCTTGCCGTTCTGGTGCCTTCAGGCCCGGCACTGATATTGAACCTGCTGCGCTGGGGCGCCGACATCCGCTCGCTGGAAGAACTGGACCTGCCGCCTGTCGGCGCCAAGGCCGCGGGCCTGTCTGACAAGGAACTGGCGATGGCCAAACAGCTGGTGGACGACATGACCGGCAAATGGGACCCGGAGCAGTTCTCCGACTCCTTCAGGGACGACATCATGGCGCTGGTCAAACGCAAGGCGAAAGAAGGCAAACTGGAAAGCGTGGTGCAGCCGGAAGAATCCGACGAACCCGAAGCCCGCTCCGGCGCCAAGATCATTGACCTGACGGAGCTGTTGCAGCGCAGCCTGCGCAAAGGCGGCGGCGATGCCTCCAAAACCAGGGCAGCCGACAAAACCACAGCGAAAACCAGCAAGGCTGCAGCCAAAAGCCCGGCGCGCAAAAAACCCGCCGCGAGGGCGCGCGCGCATGCTCCCGCCAAACGGCGCGCCGCCTAGCCCGTTGCTTACCTGCAGGCTGACGACATGGGCGCCCGCGACCTGCTGAAACCCTACCGCGCCAAGCGCGATTTTTCGCGCACACCCGAGCCGGCGCAAGGCGGCACGCGCTCAGACAAGGCGCTGAGTTTCGTGATCCAGAAACACGACGCACGCAACCTGCATTACGACTTCCGCCTGGAACTGCAGGGCACGCTCAAGAGCTGGGCAGTTCCCAAAGGGCCCAGCCTGGATCCGTCCGTCAAGCGCATGGGCATGCATGTGGAAGACCATCCCATTTCCTATGCAGGTTTCGAGGGCAGCATTCCACCGAAGCAATACGGCGCGGGCGACGTGATTGTCTGGGACCGTGGCCTGTGGACGCCGCATGGGGACCCTGTCAAAGGGTTCAAGGATGGAAAACTCAAATTCGAACTGCATGGCGAAAAACTCAAGGGCGGCTGGACGCTGGTGCGAATGCATGGGCGCGGCAACGCCAAGCAGGAGCCGTGGCTGCTGATCAAGGAGCACGACGGCTACGCCCGCCCGGAAACGGAGTTCGACGTACGCGAGGCCCTGCCCAACAGCGTGCTCTCGGGCAAGCCACTGCCACGCGACACCGCGGAAAACTTCGGCAAGGCGGGCGCTTCGGCCGGCGCTGCCGTCAAGAAGGCAGCCGCCACCCGAAAGACCGCCAGGAAGATTGCCAAACAGGAACGCAGAAGCACACCCGCTACTGACATCCCCGAAGGCGCCGTCGCGGCAAAGCTGCCGCAGACACTGGCTCCGCAACTGGCCACCCTGGTCGCACGCCCTCCGGCCGCCCCGCAAGGCTGGGCCTACGAGATCAAGTATGACGGCTACCGCCTGCTGGCCCGCATCGACGGGCCGTCGGTTCGCCTCATCACGCGCAAAGGCAACGACTGGACCAGCAAGCTGCCCAAGTTGGCCAACGCCGTGGCCGCGCTGGAAATTTCCTCAGGCTGGGTGGATGGCGAAATCGTCGTGATGAACGAACACGGCGTGCCAGACTTCGGCGCGCTGCAAAACGCGTTTGACCATGCCAGCACGGCCCGCATCATTTTTTACGTGTTCGACCTGCCCTACTTTGACGGACTGGACCTGCGGCAACTGCCACTGGCACAGCGCCGTGAAATCCTCTGCGCGCTGGTCACCCGCAATCCGCAGGACACCATCCGTTTCAGCGATGCGTTTGACGAAGCACCGCAAGATCTGCTTGAGTCGGCCCGGCGTGTCGGGCTGGAAGGCGTGATCGGCAAACGCGTGGACTCGGCTTACGTGTCACGCCGCTCGCCGGACTGGATCAAGCTCAAGACCCAGCTGCGCCAGGAGTTCGTCATCGGCGGTTACACCGAACCCAAGGGTTCGCGCGCCGGCCTGGGTGCGCTGATGCTGGGCGTGCATGACAGCGAAGGCGGGCTTCTTTACGCCGGCAACGTCGGCACCGGCTTTAACGATGCAACGCTCAAGGACCTCAAGGCGCGGCTGCAGAAGATCCACGCCGAACGCAGTCCTTTTACCAAGGTGCCCGCCGGGGTCAAGGGCCAATGGGTCAAGCCGCGTCTGCTGGCCGAAGTGGCCTTTGGCGAATGGACCCATGGCGGCCATATCCGCCACTCCGTATTCCAGGGCCTGCGCACCGACAAACCCGCAACGAACATCCTCCGTGAAAAACCCGCCGTCCTGGAGCGCGGCAAGAAAGGCGCCACCGTGAATCCCGCCAAAAAAACCTCCACCGAAAAGCCCAACGCGAGGGGTAGCTTGAACGTCCCCGAAAAAAGGACCGCGAAGTCCGCCCCTGCAGCGCTGAAGTCCCTGCGTGTCACGCATGCTGACCGGGTGATCGACAGCAGCACCGGCTTTACCAAACAAAACGTGGTCGAGCACTACGCACAGGTCGCGTCGCTGATGCTGCCGCACCTCAAGGCCCGTCCCACCGCGCTGGTGCGCGCGCCCTCGGGCATCGGTGGTGAGCTGTTCTTCCAGAAGCATGCCGAGGCTACGTCAATTCCCGGCATCAAATTGCTGGACCCCGCGCTGGACCCCGGCCATGGTCCGCTGCTGGAGATTCCCTCCACAGCCGCCCTGCTGGCGGCCGCGCAGATCAACGTGATCGAGTTCCATACCTGGAACGCCACCACGCGCGCCATCCACAAGCCCGACCGCATGACGTTCGACCTGGACCCGGGTGAAGGCGTTGCCTGGCCGCAGGTTCAGGAGGCTGCGCAACTGGTGCGCGCCTTTCTCGACGAACTGAAGCTCGCGAACTTCCTGAAAACCAGCGGGGGCAAAGGCCTGCACGTGGTGGTGCCGCTCAAGCGGCAATACGACTTCGACACCGTGAAGGATTTTTCGCATGCCATCGTGATGCACCTTGCCGCCGTGATTCCCCAGCGCTTTGCCGCCAAGAGCGGCCCTAAAAACCGCATCGGCAAGATTTTTCCGGATTACCTGCGCAATGGATTTGGCGCCACCACCGTCGCAGCGTGGTCAATGCGTACCCGGCCGGGCCTCGGCGTGTCCGTCCCTGTCAATTGGGATGAACTGGCCTCACTGACCGGCGGCGCACACTGGACGGCGCAAACCCTGGGCGGGCGCCTGGCAATCGGCAACCAGCCCTGGGAGGCTTACGAGGCGTCACGCAACGGGCTCACCGCCGCCATGAAACAAGTGGGCTTCAAGGCGCCACCAGCCGCGAAATAGCCCTCTTGGCGGCCCTGCCTGGGTTGTCGTTGCACTCCTACAGACCGAAGGCCGATGGCCTGACACGCGGGTGAAGGGCTTGAGCCTAGATTCGCCTGGATAAGGAGTTCTGTTTGCCCGGCCTTATTCAAGGGATGAACCAGAAATGCTCACCATGAAGCAGCTCGATGAAATGGATTTGACGCTTTACCTGCAGACTGAAGGTCGGCGAATGGCCGCGGAGCTCCGAGGCAAGACGCTGCCGGACGCAGAAAACCGGTCGCCCGCACCGCCTGACTCCTGTCCGCCCGCGGCTCGGCACCCCAGTGCCCACGGGCCCGCTCAACAGCAATGCGCAACCCCGGCCGCCAGCCAAAAGCCGGCACGCACCCTGAGCGAGGCCTTGCAGCGCATGGGTGTGACGGGCTCACCTTCGCGCCGGGTGTAGGCATTCGCCGCGACTTGCGGCCCAAGGGCTGGCCCTGTTGCCGGCTGCGTCCTATTATTCAGACAGCGCCATAGAACGCACCTGGAGACACCCATGAAACCCTACCTGCCCTTTGTACTGGCGACCTTGTTTTTCCTGTCCGGCTGCCCCGACAACAAGGTTCCCAAAGCGCCACCCAAGGCGCCCGAGCCCAAAGCCGAAACTGTCGCCACGCCGATACCTTCCATGGTTTCAATCAAAAGCAGCCTGTCCGGCCCCCTTTCATGAAAAACCGTGGATGGCCATCCGGCATGTTTGCGGCCATTTGCCTGGCCGGATGTGCCGGCACAACAGCAGAGCCGCCCCCGCACCCCGTTAGCGTCGACGGGCAGACCTATCTCATCAGCCAGCTGACAGCCGGCACCTGGACAGCCATTGCTCCAGGGTCAAAAGGCGGCAGCGTGATATCGACCCCTGCGGGCCGCGCAGCGTTGCTGCAGGCGATTGAACTGCGCTCCGGCTGCAAGGTCACCGATGCTGACTATTCACGCAACGGCGTACAGCTCGACGCCCAGGTGGATTGTGCGAGCAGCTTGAAGAACTAACGAGGGCACTCCCGGCATGAAGGAATAAAAAAAGGGGCGACAAATGCCGCCCCTTGGTTTGCCGAGCCTCGAGTGCCGACAAAAAACAATTGATTCCTGTGTGAGCGACAGTCCTTGCGGTTATGAAGCAGTCTTCAGCGCGTCACGCAGGGCCTTCACCTGGTCATGATTGCGCTGTGCGCCCTGGGCCTGGCGTTCCACCACGGCTCTGATCCCGGCGGGGAAATTGCGCTTCAGGGCTTTGCGGTAGCGTGCCACCGCGGCGTCTTCGCCGCGCTCGCATTCATTGAGCATCGCCTGGTC
>NZ_JBFUGX010000285.1:0-5317 GCF_056402675.1 Polaromonas sp. P3_C2
GCGCGGCGTGCCCGAGAAAAGCGCCGTGGCGCACCGCGGCGGCTGGCTCAAGTCGGCCGAGAACGCCTACGAAATCCGCGGTAAAACGCTGGGCATCGTGGGCTACGGCTCCATCGGAACGCAGCTGTCGGTGCTGGCCGAAGCGCTGGGCATGCAGGTCGTGTTTTTTGACGTGGTAACCAAGCTGCCGCTGGGCAACGCCCGGCAGGTAGCCCAGCTCAAGGACCTGCTGGCCCAGTCCGACGTGGTGAGCCTGCATGTGCCCGAAACCAAAGCCACCCAATGGATGATGGGCGCGGCCGAGATCGCCGCGATGAAACCCGGCAGCGTGCTGATCAATGCCTCACGCGGCACGGTGGTGGAAATTGAACCGCTGGCCGAGGCGCTGAAGCAAAAAAAGCTGCTGGGCGCGGCAATCGACGTGTTCCCTGTGGAGCCGCGCAGCAACAAGGACATTTTTGAATCGCCCCTGCGCGGCCTGGACAACGTGATCCTGACGCCGCACGTGGGCGGCTCGACCATGGAAGCGCAGGAAAACATCGGCATCGAAGTGGCCGAAAAGCTGGTGAAGTACAGCGACAACGGCACCTCGACGTCTTCCGTCAACTTCCCCGAAGTGGCACTGCCGGCCCACCCGGGCAAGCACCGCCTGCTGCACATTCACCGCAAYGTGCCGGGTGTGCTGTCGGAAATCAACAAGGTGTTTGCGGCCAACGGCATCAACATCGCATCGCAGTACCTGCAGACCAACGAAGCTGTGGGTTATGTGGTGATCGACATCGACGCGGCGCACTCCGACATCGCGCTGGCCAAGCTGGCCGAGGTGCCCGGAACCATCCGCAGCCGGGTTTTGTTTTGAACCGGGCTTGAGCCACGGCGCGCAACCGCTATCAAATATATAGCTGGTTGCGCCCGTCTCTATTGGGTTTCAGCCACTTTCCCAAGGAAAAGACCAGATTACTGCGCTGCCGGCGGCTGTAAACCCAGCAAGGTGGCCAGCGCCGCCGTTGACAATGAACCTTCATGTGACACCGTGGCGCCGGTCTGCGCGTGGGTTCCGACGATGGTGGGGATCGAAGCGAAACCCAGCCTGGTCATCAGCTCGGTGTTTTTGGCGACGGCTTCTTTTTGCGCGTCGATATTGCTGGCCGCACTGATGCCGCCACGCCGGGCCTGCAGCGACGTTTCATGCGCGTCCATGGCCGCCACCGGGTCGCTGGCCGCCAGCAGGGTTGCCCCCTGGGCCGTACTGGCGGCGTTGAGCATGCCAACCGGGATCCAGACAAACCTGGCCTGGGACTTCAGCGGTTTTGCCGCTTCCCACAGGGCGCCGCAGTGCGGGCATTGCGCATCAAAAAACACATACACCGTGCGCTTGCTCATCAGGGCGCCGGCTGAAAAACCTTTGGCGCCGGCTTCGATGGCGGCCACGGATACCGGTTCGGTGACAGCCTTTGCCGACGGGCTGCCGGGCGCGGTGCCCGGCGCATCGTTACAGCCGGCAAGCAGCAAGCCGGCCGCGACAACGGCAGCCAGGAAAAGGCGGTTCAGAAATTTGGACATCATCAAAAAAGTTGAATGAAGGAGCGGCAAGGATAGCGCAGCGGCGCTATTTCGACAGCTTGTCCGCCAATTCACCCGCCAGCATGAAGAACTCCGGCGCGCGCTGCACCGACACGTGGGTGGCGTTCATTGCATACGTGACGCGGGTTTTGACGCCGCGCGCCTGCAGCGCCCTGACATAGGCCTCGCTGAACTGGGGCAATGTGTTTTCGTCCTTGTTGCCCACCACCACGCTGATCTGCGTATCCGGGCTGATTTTCTCCGCTTCAGCCAGGGGTGAAAGGCTGCGGCTCCAGGCGCCGGATTTGCCCGCAGAGCTGTTGCGCCATTGCCGCCATGCCGGCACATCGCAGGGGCATCCGGCCAGCAAATAGGCGTCGGCACTGCCGGGAAAGCGGCTGGCGACCAGCGCCGCCATGGCTGCGCCACCCGAATGGCCGACGAGCAGGATTTTCTTGCCGGGGTTGAGGCTGCGCAGGCTGCCCAGCGCGGCGGCAATGATTTCGGCGTTGCTTGGCGTGTAGTCGTCGTCCCTTGGGCCGGACTCGCCGTCCGATACGCCCAGTTCGCTGCGGTAGCCGGGGCGCTGCATCGCCACTGTGACGGCCTGGAGCTTCTCGGCCAGCAAGGCTGCTGTGCCGCTGTCCGCGTTCAATTCCGTGCGCCCGCCGTTGTCGCCGTGCAGAAAGACGACCAGTACCTTGGGTGTGATGCGGGATGTTTGGCCAGGCGCCAGCTTGCGGATGACAAGGCATTGCCGGGCGTCCCCTGCCCGTTCAATGCCGTCGGCAAGTTTTCCGTCGGGGCACTTCACCGGTTGTGCCAACGCGCCTGCCCCCGCCAGCCCAAGCAGCAGGCCGGCCCAAGCAAGGTAGCCGCGGCCCATCAGGCCCCGCGAAGCGCGGCTTTCAGTTGCTGGCCAATTTCAGGCTTGTCGGCAAACGGATCCGTCGGGTTGCGCGCCTGCAGCACGTCTTCAAGCCGTGTCTGCACGGAGTTGATGGCTTTGGGGTGGCTGTAGATGTAGAACTGGTTCTTTGCGATGGCGTCAAACACCAGTTTCGCCACATCGGCGGCGCTCACCTTGCCGGAGCCGACTGCCTTGCCGGTCATGGCCTGCTGGATCATCTGGCTCCTGGTCGGCTTTTCCGCGCCGAGTTCGGCCGGGCGGTTGCGGTGGCTCATGCCGATGCCTGTGGCTACAAAAAATGGGCACAGCACCGAGGCACCAACCTGATCGGTCACCAGGCCCAGGTCCTGGTACAGGGTTTCGCTGAGCGCCACCACGGCGTGTTTGCTGACGTTGTAGACGCCCATATTCGGCGGGTTCAGCAGCCCGGCCATGCTGGCGGTGTTGACGATGTGGCCTTGCCAGAATGGGTCTTTGGCGGCTGCTTCCAGCATCATCGGCGTGAAGATGCGCACGCCGTGCACCACACCCATGACGTTGACGCCCAGCACCCATTCCCAGTCCTTGACGCTGTTTTCCCAGATCAGACCGCCCGAGCCAACGCCGGCGTTGTTAAAAACGAAATGCGGCGCGCCGAAGCGCTCGAACACGGCCTTGCCCATGGCTTCCATCTGCGTTGCGCTGGAGACGTCAAGCTTGAACGAAAGCACCTGGGCACCGGAAGCCTTCATCTCTTCGGTGGCTTTGTCCAGCGCATCCTGCTGCACGTCAACCAGCACGAGGTTCATGCCCAGTTGGGCCCCCAGGCGTGCGCATTCCAGGCCAAAGCCCGAGCCCGCGCCGGTCAGCACTGCCGTTTTACCTTTGAAATCCGTGATCATGGTTCGTTTTCCTTGATGAATATCTTGGTGTCTTGAAGAACAGGAAAATTGTCCGTGCACCCYGTCGCCACAGCTGTCGCTCAGGTAACTATTCAGGCAACCCGCAGCATCTCGATGTGCGGTATGCCGTCCTCGATGTAGGGCTGGCCGGTATTGGCAAAACCGTGCTGCAGGTAGAACTGCTCAAGCCGTGCCTGTGCACCTATGCGGATGGGTTGCGGGCCCCAGTGCTGCTGCAAACGGCCAACGGCCTCTTTCATCAGAACATGGCCAATGCCGCCGCCGCGTGCCGAAGCATGCGTGACCACGCGGCCTATGCTGGCCTCCGCAAACTTCACGCCCGCGGCAAAGCAGCGCGCGTAGGCTATCAGCCGCCCTTCCCTTATGCCCAGCAAATGCATGGCTTGCATGTCCGCGCCGTCCATGTCCTGGAAACTGCAGGCCTGTTCGACCACAAACACTTCGCTGCGAAGCTGCAAGATCTCATAAAGCTCAAGGGTGGTCAGCGCGTCAAAGGGAAGAAAACGCCAGGAAATAACGGAGGTGCCGGAGATGCTCATGCCGGGGCTGCAGCCTTCAGGGTGTAACCGATGCGCGGGAAATGCACATGCACGGTGCCGGCACGCGCATCGGTGCGGCGCAGCGTGTAATGCATGCGGGTGGCGGCGATCAGCTCGCCCTCGGTAGGCTCCGGTCCAAAACTCTCGCCGCTGACCAGCACCTGGCTGCCCAGCGCAATGCCGTGTTCGTCCTGGAACAGGTCACCCGGCAACGGCGCCGGCGTGGATGCGGCGGCCAGTGCCACAGCCTCGGTGGAGCTGAATTTTTCAATGCCGCCATGGCCAATGGCGGCCATGCGGTCCATCCATTCCAGCACGGCCGGCGTGAGGTTCAGGATGCCCGCGAGCACCGGTGTTTGCACCCGCGTGAACCACAGCGGGTGGTACATCGCGAAATCGGCGATGCAGGGCACATCACCCAGTAAAAAAGGCCGGTCGTCGAGCATGTCCGAGATTCGGCGCAAATAGGACTTGTAGGCTGCGGCGGCATCGCTGGCGCGCAGGCGCGGCATGCCGGTGCTCATGGCCTTGCGGTCTTCRCCGAAAGCCCGSGCGGCTTCRGGYGGCGCTTTTTCAAAAATCTGSGCCACGCCCTTGGGCTGSGTGTTGWAGGCCATGGAGGTCCAGAACAGCGTGTTGTCGGCCCAATGCGCCAGCGTGCGCGCCAGGCCCTTGCTGGGTTCCGGGTACACCGAAGGCTCGGGTTGCAGGTGTTCCAGCACGTCGCTGATCAAGGCGGTGTCGCAATAAATGTCGGCACCGATTTGCAGGATGGGCGTCTTGCGGTAGCCGCCGGTCAGCGCCACCACGTCGGGCTTGGGCATGATCATCGGGATGACGACGGACTTCCAGGGCAGGTTTTTGTAACCCAGCATCAGGCGGGTTTTTTCGGCAAATGGCGATGTGGGGTAATGGTGAAGGATCAGATCGCTCATGGTTGTCTCCGGGTGTTCTGCGTATCTTGAAATTCAGCGGGGCATGGCCCGCGCGATGAGGGTGTCGAAATCGGTACCGGCGCCCAGCGTACCGAAAGCATGGCCCCAGTTGCCTGCAATGCGCGAGTCGCAAAAAGCGCTGAAGACGGCAGCGGGCGCGGTCTGATACAGCAAGGCGGCCTGCACCGCCAGCGCGACGTCCTGCGCGAGCCGCCGTGCCTCCACTTCAGTCGCCATTTCTTCCACACGTGTTGGCAAGGCAGCGGCCAGCCGGTCCAGCGCCGGGTGCGCGCCTTTTGCGGCGGCCAGTTCCTGGTTCAGGGCCGCTACGGCGTCGGCTTTGCGCAGCGCGCGCAAAAGGTCCAGCGCCATGATGTTGCCCGCGCCTTCCCAAATCGAATTGAGCGGCATTTCACGGTAAACGCGGGCCATGACGCCCTCGCCGCCCTCCTCCACATAGCCATTGCC
>NZ_JBFUGX010000286.1:0-5311 GCF_056402675.1 Polaromonas sp. P3_C2
CATTGCGGGTAGCCGCCGCTCGCGGGGATTCGGGCTGGTTGTCCTTGTTGAGTTCCTTGAGCGCGGCGTCCTTGGCGGCCTTGACACGTTCCCGGGTGAAAGATTCCAGGTCGGCGTGGAAACTGCTGTCGCCGCCGCGGGTTTCCTGGTGCTCCTGCACCAGCTCCTCCGGAATTTCCCCCAGGAAGGCGGCACGCATGGCGCTGACCGTGGGAGGACGGCCGGCCTTGATGGAGGTGTAGGCAATGCCRCAATCCGACAGCAGTGTCTCCTTGAGCTGGCGGGTGGCCTTGCTCACATCACGTTTGCCGCGCAAATCCACGCAACCGACGACTTTGCCATCCAGGGTGCAGATGGTGAAAGTCGTGTAGACGCCATTGAGCAGCTCAAGCAGGCGTTCGGTTTTTTCCTTGTCTTTTTCCTTTTCCTTGTCTTTTTCCAGCGGAATGGTAAAGCGCAGCACCGGCAGCTTGACCATCACCGCGTGGTCGTGGAAAGTGCTTCGCAGCCATTTCCATACCTCGTATTCATCGTTGGTAACCACCCCGCGGGCACGCAGCGGCCATTTGTGGGGTATCCGCAGCTTCGCACTCGCGCTTTTGCGCAGCCAGGCGGCATACAGCAAAACACCTGCAAGCGCGCCCACGGCGACGCCCAGCAACGTCATCAGCCAGGAAATCAGGTTCAAGATGCAGTTCTCCTCTATCGATTGGGGATGCCGCCGAAGCCAGGCAGTGCGAACAGCGACCCCAGTGAGTCACAGAACGGACGCCCTGTCAATTCAGGCCAGCGTCCCGGTGCGTTATTAAAACAGGTTTTGCCGGTTTTCCAGGGGTTTCAGGCACAAAAAGAGCCTCCAGCCCAACCCCGCCGTGCGCAAGCAGCTATATTTTTCATAGCATCCGGATGGCGCCGCAAAACACTGCGGCCCCGCGGGTTGACGATGACCTTTGCCACGCAGGCCACGAATCGGTATGCTCGATTTTTTGCAGGAGCCCAACATGCCACGCAAGACCGCCCAGGATTTTGACCAGGAACTGCTGATTCTGTTTGATGCCTATGTCCACGGCACCATTGACAGGCGCGGGTTCCTGGAGCGCGCCCAGAAATTCGCCACCGCCGGCCTGACCGCAACAGCCCTGCTGGCCGCCCTCAGCCCCGATTTTGCCGCGGGGCAGCAAATTGCCCGGGATGACAAACGCATCAAGACCGACATGGTCAGCTATCCGTCGTCCGCCGGCTCAGGCACAGTCAAAGGCTATCTGGCCAGGCCTGCCAATGCCACCGGCAAACTGCCCGGCGTGCTTGTCATTCATGAAAACCGCGGCCTCAACCCGCATATTGAAGACATCACCCGCCGGCTGGCGCTGGACAACTTCATCGCCTTCGCACCCGACGCACTCACCCCCCTGGGCGGCTACCCCGGCGACGAAGACAAGGCGCGCGAGTTGTTCGCCAAACTGGACCAGCGAAAGTGCGTGGAGGATTTCGTGGCGGCCACCACCTGGCTCAAGAGCCGGGACGACTGCACCGGCAAGCTGGGTGTGGTCGGGTTCTGCTATGGCGGCGGCATGTCGCACACACTCACCACGCGCCTGCCGGAGCTCAGCGCAGCCGTTCCCTTCTACGGAAACCTGCCGGCAGCGGAAGATGCCGCCAAGGTCAAGACACCGCTGCTGATCCATTTCGCTGCGGTGGATGAGCGCATCAATGCCGCATGGCCTGCCTACGAGGCGGCACTCAAGGCGGCAGGTGCGAATTACACCGCCTACCAGTACCCGGGCACGCAACACGGCTTCAACAACGACACCACGCCGCGTTATGACGCCGCCGCGGCCAAGCTGGCGTGGGAGCGCACCCTGGCGTTTTTTAACAAACAGCTCAGGGCCTAGAACCGGTCAGGCATCGCGGGCCCGCTGCCCGCCCATCCCTGCATCGTCCCCCGCGAAAACCCTGCCCGGAACGCGCCAGGCACGGCTTTTGCACGCGTTACCATTGGCTACTTTCGCTTTTCGGCCTCTCCGCGAGCCGGCGAGCGTTTCCCTCACTCAGATCCTCTGGACACAACCATGAACATTCTGCAAAAAATTGCCGCGACAGCCGGCTTGCTTACCTGTGCGCTGGGCGCAGCCCAGGCCCAAAACAGGGAGCTGGTCGTCGGCTCCAGCGCCACCTACCGTCCGTTTGCCTATGAAAGCCCGACCAAGGAAATTGTCGGCTATGACGTAGACATGATCAAAGCCATCGCCCAGAAATCCGGCCTGCAGATCAAGATCGTCAACACCCCCTGGACCGGCATCTTCGCGGCCCTCAACAACGGCGATGTGGACCTGGTCATCTCGGGCGTCACCATCAACGACAAGCGCAAGCAGTCCTACGACTTCACCGCCCCCTACTTCGAAGCCCGCCAGTTGATCGCCGTGCACAGCAACAGCACGGCCAAGAGCCTGAAAGACCTTGCCGGCAAAAAAATCGGCGTGGTCACCGGCAGCACCGGCGACGACATGGCTTCGCGCGAATTCGGCAAGACCAACCCCGACATCCGCCGCTTTGAAAGCACCCCGGTCGTGATCTCCGAGCTGGCCAACAACGGCCTGGACGCCGCCATCGGCGACAACGGGGTGATCGCCTTTCGCGCCCAGGAACACAAACAGCTCAAGACCGTCAGCGACGCGAGCTTTCCCAAGGAATACTTCGGCATCGTCGTGAAACAGGGCAACAAGGCGCTGCAGGACAAACTCAACGCAGGCCTGGCCGCCGTCAAGGCCGACGGCAGCTACGCCGCCATCTACAAGAAATGGTTCCAGGCCGACGCTCCCGCGTTGCCCGCCCAGTAAACATCAGGACACCTCCTTATGGAACACGTCCTCTGGTTCGGCTGGTTCCGGGCCGACATCATTGCCGAGTACAGCGTGCTGTTCTGGCGCGGCCTGCAGATGACCATCATGGTGACACTGATCTGCATCGTGCAGGGCACCTTGCTGGGCCTGGCGGTCGGCATGGCGCGCGTGGCCGAATCGCGCCACTCGCCCGCGCGCGCGATCTGCAAATACGCCCTGCGCTGGCCCTCTACCGTCTACGTCAGCTTTTTCCGCGGCACGCCGTTGTTCGTGCAGATCCTGCTGATCCACTTCGCAGTGCTGCCGCTGTTCATCAACCCGACTGACGGCCTGATCATCTCGGGCGAGACAGCGCGCGACATCAAGCAGAACTACGGCGCCTTCCTGTCCGGTATCGTGGCGCTCACGCTCAATGCCGGCGCCTACATTTCCGAGATCTTCCGCGCCGGCATCCAGTCCATCGACAAGGGCCAGGTCGAAGCCTCGCGTTCGCTGGGCATGTCTTTTCCGCGCACCATGTACCACGTCGTGCTGCCGCAGGCTTTTCGCCGCATGCTGCCGCCGCTGGGCAACAACGCGATCTCGCTGCTGAAAGACTCGTCGCTGATCTCGGCGATTGGTCTGGCCGAACTGGCCTACGCCGCGCGCACCGTCGCCGGCGCCTATTCGCGCTACTGGGAGCCCTACCTCACCATCTCCCTCATGTACTGGGTGCTGACGCTGGGCCTGGCTTACCTTGTCAAAAAACTGGAGGCTCGTTATGGACGAGGTGATTCGCGTTAAGCGGCTGACCAAGCAGTTTGGCCACACGCCGGTATTGCGCGGCATCGACTGCGCCATCAAGGCCACCGAAGTCGTCTGCGTCATCGGCCCTTCCGGCTCGGGCAAAAGCACTTTTTTGCGCTGCCTGAACGGACTGGAAGACGCCAGCGGCGGCGAGGTGCTGGTGCACGGCGTGTCGGTGCACGAACCCAAGACCGACGTCGATGCCCTGCGCTCGGAAATCGGCATGGTGTTCCAGCGCTTCAATTTGTTTCCACACAAAACCGTGCTGGAAAACATCACGCTGGCGCCCACCAAGGTGCGCAAGCTGACGGCACTGGAGGCGCGCAACCGTGCCAGTGAACTGCTGGTCAAGGTCGGGCTGCTCGAAAAGATCGACGCCTACCCCAACCAGCTTTCGGGCGGGCAGCAGCAGCGCGTGGCAATTGCCCGTGCGCTGGCGATGCAGCCGCGCATCATGCTGTTTGACGAACCCACCTCTGCGCTCGACCCCGAAATGGTCGGCGAAGTGCTGGCCGTGATGCAGGCCCTGGCCGAAGAAGGCATGACCATGGTGGTCGTCACCCACGAAATGGGTTTTGCCCGCCAGGTGGCCGACCGCGTGATGTTCATCGACGAAGGCCTGGTGATCGAAGAGGGCTCACCGGCGGAGATCTTTGACAACCCCAAGGAAGAGCGTACCAAGCGCTTTTTGAGCAAGGTGTTGTGAGACAGCGCGCGCCCGCTCCTGCGGGCACGCGTTTCTCCCAGCAAGGTTCAGCCATCCAGAGAGGTCGCCATGCCTGCAACCCTCCGAGCCGTCCAGGCCGACATCACGAAACTGCAGCTTGACGCCATCGTCAACGCTGCCAATTCATCGCTGCTGGGCGGCGGCGGTGTCGACGGTGCCATTCATCGCGCTGCAGGGCCTGAACTGGTCCATGAATGCCGCCTGCTGGGCGGCTGTAAAACCGGCGAGGCCAAAGCCACCAAAGGCTACCGGCTCCCGGCGAAGTTCATCATCCACACGGTGGGTCCGGTCTGGCGCGGTGGCGGCAACGGCGAGCCTGAGTTGCTGGCCTCCTGCTACAGGCGCGCCATGGAAATCGCGGCAGCCAAAGGCGTTACGTCGATGGCCTTCCCCAGCATCAGCACCGGCATTTACGGCTACCCGATTGAGTTGGCTGCCCAGGTCGCAGTGGCCAGCGTGCGCCAGGCTCTGCAGCAACCCTCTTCCTTGACGGAAGTGGTGTTCTGCTGCTTTTCGGCGCAAGACCTGGCGGTCTACCAGCATGTGCTGGGCAAGGCCCTTGACTGCGGAGATTGACGCATGCCAGAACTTCCCGGCCTTGTCCCGATTGCATTCACCATTTTTTCGTATGTTGTCTGCGTCAAACTGGCGGCCTGGCTTTATCGCCGTACGCAACTGAGCTGGAAACACGCATTCATTTTCGGTGTTGTCCTGTTCATGGTTCTGTTCGCCGTCGGTGCTGTTGTCAGGTCGCTGGGCGCCGGCTCGGACCCCATACGCCAATCCCTTGTGGACCTGGCCACCGGACTGGCGGCACAACTGGGTCTGGGTGCATGGTGGCTCGGCTCGCGAGCCAGAACAAGGGCGGGTGCACCCCTTGAATTGAAAGGCGGAGCCTTGCTCGCCCTGATGACCTATGGGCTGGTTTTTTTCTTCTCTCTTGCGGCAGCGATTGCGC
>NZ_JBFUGX010000287.1:0-5305 GCF_056402675.1 Polaromonas sp. P3_C2
GCGGGGCCAGGGGCATGCGGTAATCGACCCAGAGAAAGACGGTGCCGATGATCTGGGCGCCGGTGCGCGTCCAGTTCTGGAACGGGTTTTCAATGAACCACTGCAACGGAACGATCAGGCGCCGCTCGTCCCATATCTTCAGCACCACATACGTGCCGGTGATCTCCTCCACCCGACCCCATTCGCCCTGCACGATCAGCACGTCGTCCAGGCGGATGGGCTGCGCCAGCGCCAGCTGCAGGCCGGCAATCAGGTTGCTGAACACGGGCCGGGCCGCGATACCGATCACCAGCCCCGCCACACCCGCCGAAGCCAGCAGGCTGGCCCCGAATTGGCGCGCGCCGGGAAAGGTCATCAGCATCAGGGCCAGCCCGGTCAGCAGCACGATGAACATGGCGGTGCGCGCCAGCATGCGGGTCTGCGTATGGATGCGGCGGGCATTGAGGTTGTCCTCCACATCGACCGGGTGCAGGCCGATCACCCCCATCGCGGCCCCGCGCGCCGCGCGCATGCCTGCCCACGTCAGGGCGGCGAGCAGCAGCAGGCCATTGGCATGGCGCACCCCGTTGATCAGCGGAAAGGTATCCGGCGCGCTGTGCCAGACGATCTGCAGGGCAATCAGGGGCAGCAGCACCTGCACCGGAGAGCGGCATTGTTCGGCGACCCGGGCCATCACCGGCATGGAACGCGTCAGCCGCAGGACAACAACAGCGCCTATGGTGTGCGCCACCAGCGCCAGAACGATGCTGATGCCGGCTGCCAGCAAGACGTGCAGCGATGAGTCGTCGGCCCAGGAGATGAGCRCAGAGAGGTTCATGCCGCAGTCCTCGTCATAGGGGTCAGCCTTTCGGCGCCCGGGGCTTGACCCGGGACGCGGCCAGCTTGGCGTTGTGGCGCGCCACCTCCACGTCGGCATCAAACGCCAGCGCCACGCCCATACGGCGTTTGACAAAACTCTCAGGTTTGCCGAACAGCCGGATGTCGCTGTTGGGCACACGCAGTGCATCGGCCACGCCGTCGAACACGATGCCCTTCGCATCGACGCCGCCATAAATCACGGCGCTGGCGCCCGGGCTCTTGAGCGCGGTGTTGACGGGCAGGCCCAGGATGGCGCGCGCGTGCAGTTCAAATTCGTTTTGCCACTGGGTGCACATCGTCACCATGCCGGTGTCGTGCGGGCGCGGGCTGACTTCGCTGAACCAGACGTCTTCACCCTTCACAAACAGTTCAACACCGAAAAGGCCCAGTCCCGAAGGTTTGCCGTCAAAGCCCAGCCCCAGGTTGTCCGTCACGGCCTTGCAGATGTCGCGGCATTTTTTCAGCGCGTTGGGGCGCATGGGGTGCGGCTGCCAGCTTTCCACATAGTCGCCRCTGACCTGGATGTGGCCGATGGGCTCGCAGAAATGCGTTTCGATGCTTCCGTCGGCGCCCACGGCTCGCACAGTGAGCTGCGTGATCTCGTAATCAAAATCAATAAACCCTTCAACGATCACCCGGCCGTGGCTGACACGGCCGCCGGCCATCGCGTAGTCCCAGGCTTTTTTGACGTCTTCGGGGCCGGAGATTTTGCTTTGGCCCTTGCCCGACGAGCTCATCACCGGCTTGACGACGCAGGGGTAGCCCGTGGTGCCATCGATGGCGGCCTGCAGCTCTTCCAGCGAATCACAAAACTTGTAGGGGCTGGTCGGCAGGCCCAGGGTTTCGGCGGCCAGGCGGCGTATGCCTTCGCGGTCCATGGTCAGGCGCGCGGCACGCGCCGTCGGGATCACGCGCACCACACCGGCGGCCTCAAGCTCTTCGAGCATGGGTGTAGCAATCGCTTCGATCTCTGGCACCACCAGATCGGGCTTTTCTTTTTCAATCAGCGCCTTGAGCTGCGCCGGGTCACTCATGGTGATGGTGCGCGCATGGTGGGCCACCTGCTGGCCCGGCGCGTTGTCATACCGGTCGGTGGCGATGGTTTCAACGCCCAGGCGTTGCAGGGCGATCAGCACTTCCTTGCCCAGCTCGCCGGAGCCGAGCAGCATGACTTTGGTGGCGTGGGAGGAAAGCGGGGTGCCGATGGTGGTCATGAGGGAGGTTCGATAGAGGGGTGTCGAGTTGCAAGCAGATTCAGGCTCAAATTATCGCAGGGCACCAGCCCTGACCACGACCAGGCCGGCACGGACTGCGCAAGGGCGCCTCTTGAAAATCGTCCGGCAAAGCCAAATGGCTTTTCGAAGCCACAAGATTAAATTACGATGATGCACTGTAGAGCTGGCTTGGGCACAAGAGCTTCAAATACCTTATACATATGGAGGGGCGCGCAGCCGTGAATACATTCACCAAGTTTCTGGCAGCCATGGTGCTGCTGATGTGCCTGAGCGTTCAGGCTGACACGGGCGCCATCGGTGTGGTCGTCATGCACGGGAAAGGCGGATCCCCTTCCAGGCTGGTGTCTGATTTGGCCTCCTCGCTTCAGGGACGCGGTTTTCAGGTCGAAAACATCGAAATGCCCTGGTCTGCGCGAAGGGGCTATGACGTCAACGTGGCAACTGCCGAAGCCGAAGTTGAATCTGCGATCAACCGCCTTCGGACAAAAGGTGTCAACAAGGTATTTGTTGCAGGCCACAGCCAGGGCGGAATATTCGCTCTTTATTTCGGGAGCAAATACAAGGTGGACKGCGTGGTCGCCATCGCGCCTGGCGGCAACGTTGGAAGCACTTTATTTCGCGAGAAGCTCGCAGAGGCGTTGTCCCTGGCTCGCAAGAACCTTGACGAGGGCAAGGGTGCGGAGAAAGTTCAGTTGTCAGATTACGAAGGCAGCAAAGGTGTCTACCCCGTGGTCACAACGCCAGCCAGCTATCTGACATGGTTTGAGCCTGAAGGTGCGATGAACCAGGTCAACGCCATGAAGGCATTCAAGGCCGAGACGCCCGTGCTTTACATCGCACCGGTCAATGACTACCCAGCGTTGGCGCGAGCCAATGGTCAACTGTTCGAACTCCTGCCGAAGCATCCACTGACCCAGCTCTATCAACCGGCGTCCAGTCACCTCAACGCACCGGCCTCGTCAGCCCAAGCCATCGGTGACTGGATGAGTACGGTCTCGGGCAACAAGTAACCCCATTGGTCCGCCCAGCCCTGGGCAGACCTTCGACTGCCCTTTGCGCCGGTTCTGGTCGCCCCTTGAGGCGCTTGCGGAGGTTGGCGCGCTGTCTTTCGGGCTATTGGCTACCCATGAGCTGCGGGCACCTCGCGCTGCGGGGCGATGAGCAGGACGCAAGCCACCGTCTTTCCCCCTTCAATCCACCAGCCCATTGCAATCAGATGATAATTATTCTCAATTAGAGTTTTAACCTTTGGGCAGCGCGATGCCTCGCCCTGAAAGACACCATGTCCACAATACCGCAGGCCACCGCCCCTTCTCCCGAGACCGCACCGCGCAAGCGCCGGCCGCCACGCCACGTGCAGGTCACTCGCGTGCAAACCCTGAGCCCGCTGATGCGCCGCATCACACTGCAAGGCGCGGAACTGGAAGGCTTTGAGGTGGCCGACCCGGCCTGCTACATGAAGCTGATTTTTCCCGAGCCGGGACAAACCGAGCCTGACCGTCCCTTGCCCGATGGCCCGCGAGCGAAGTCCATGCGCACTTACACGCCGCTGGCGGTGCGCAGCGATGTGCTGGAAGTCGATGTCGATTTTGTGCTGCACGGCGATGGCCCCGCATCCACCTGGGCGGCGCAGGCGCAGCCGGGCCAGGTGCTGTATTTGATGGGCCCAGGCCCGGGCTACAAAGTTCAGCTGGATGCGCCCGCGCATTTTTTGATCGGTGACGACAGCGCCTTGCCCGCGTTTGAAACCATTCTGGCCAGCTTGCCCGCGAGCGCGCAAGTTCAGGTGCTTGTCGAGGTGGTGGACGCAGCTGAAGAGCGCCCGCTGCAAAGCACCGCCAAAGTGAATGCCCAATGGGTCGCCCGTGGCGCCGACAACAACAAGGCCGGCCAGGCACTGGAAGCCGCGTTGCGCAAAGCCGGCGCACCCGCACCCGGCACGCGCATTTACCTGGCCTGCGAGGCGGCGGCCATGCGCCGACTACGCCAGTTGCTGATTGAAGAGCTGGGTGTGGAACGCAGCAGCATTGTGGGCCGTGGCTACTGGAAGTTGGGGACCATCAACCACCCGGACCATGATTACGGCGAGGATTGAGCCCCCACGCTCCCCCACTGCGTGTGGGTCGCTGCCCCCCCGAGGGGGCCGCCCGCCTGTGGCCCGGCAAAGCCGGTTCCACGGCTCATGCTGGGTTTAAGAGTTCAGTAGGCGTGATCAGCGTCGGGTATTTCGCAAGCGGGGGCCGAGGGTCCGGCTTCGCCGGCCCCAGGCGCCGCCCCCTTGAGGGGGGAACAGGCTACACGCAGTGAGCCTGGACGGGGGTGGATTCATCTTCGCGCATAACTTACCGTGAGCATCTCCCACTGGTGCCCCTCGGGCTCGTTCCAGTAAATGCCTTTGCCGCCAAGGTACGTGCTGACCTGCATGTCCATGGGGCCGCGCACCGAGCTGCGGTACTTGATTCCAGCCGCCTGGATGCGCCCCAGGATCGCATCGAATTCCTGCTCGCTCACGCGAAAGCAGAAATGCTCGACGGGAAAGTCTTCGTCGGTGTCGATGAAGTCCAGCGTCAGGCCTTCGTTGATGAAGACAGCCGAGAAAGGTCCTATCGTGGTTTCAGCCCACGGCACGCCGAGCAGCTCTGCCAAGGACCTGGCCGAAGCCACCTTGTCGCGCGCCGATACGATGAAGTGGTCCAGATGAATGGTCATGGCAGGCCTCTTGATGGTGTTGGCCTGTTTTATAGCGCGGGCGGGCCACGACTGTGCACCGGCGTGCGTAACAACCTTCATGGCGGCATTGCCGCCATGGCCGCGTGGCTGTAGCCTTACGAGCAGTTCTTATGAGAAAAATGGCTGCAGACCAATAGGGACGAGCGCAATCAGCTATCTAATTAATAGCAATCAAGGCCGGCCGCTCAACCCCGGTCCACGCTCACAGGTCGAAGAACACTGTTTCCTTGCCGGCGGCGCTGTCCTGCATGCGGATGTCGAATCGGTATACCGCTCCGGCCCCCGTCATGTCGCGTTGGGCAACCAGGGTGCTGCGCCGTTCGGCCGGCACGCTTGCCAGCACCGCGTCTTTGCTGTTCGCCCCCGCTTCATCATCAAAGTAGATGCGCGTGAACGTATGCACCAGCAGGCCGCGCATGGTGACGCAGACGTTGATGAACGGTGCTTGCCCCGCCACCGCACCGGGCTTGACGGTGAAGAAC
>NZ_JBFUGX010000288.1:0-5291 GCF_056402675.1 Polaromonas sp. P3_C2
GAGGGGGCCGCTGCGCCTGCGGCCCGGCAAAGCCGGTTCCGCGGCCCCTGCTGGGTTTTGGTCAGGGGTCTGGTTCAACTGCGTGCAGCAAACCGTAAACTTGCCGATCCACAGCAGGAGACAGAGCATGCCCATCACCAAAGGATTCCGCGCACTGGTCGACGAGGCCATGGCGCAGGTCAAAACCTATTCCGTGGCAGAGGCCAGGTCAAAACTCAGCGACCCCAGGGTACAGATCGTCGACATCCGCGATGTGCGCGAGCTGACAGCCGGCACCGTGGTGGACAGCTTCCACGCACCGCGCGGCATGCTCGAGTTCTGGGTTGACCCCGAGTCGCCGTACCACAAGCCGCTGTTTGCCGATGAGGGCAAGGAGTTCATCCTCTTTTGCGGGGCCGGCTGGCGCAGCGCACTGGCCACCAAAACCCTGCAGGACATGGGCATGCGCAATGTGGCCCATATCGATGGTGGTTATGCCGAATGGGTGAAGCAGGGCGCGCCCACCGAAACGCTGGAAGAGCGCAAGGCCCGCGCAAACAACAACTCCTGCGGCTGATGCCCGGGTGATGCCGAACCCATCGCCATCTCGGCCGTGCCCCTGCGGCCGCACAGGCCCGGCCAAAAAACCGTTGCTGTTCGCAAATTGCTGTGGCCGCTACCTTGGTCACTTCGACACCGTGCCCGCGCCCGACGCCGAGTCCCTCATGCGTTCGCGCTACACCGCCTTTGTGGCCGGGCGTGCCGACTACCTGCTCGCTACCTGGCATGCCAGCCATCGGCCGGCATCGATTGAATTCGATCCCGGTGTGAAATGGCTGGGCCTGGAAGTGCGCAGCCATCGCCAGATCGATGACACCCACGCCGAGGTCGAATTCGTCGCCCGCCAGAAAACCCCCGGCAGCCCGGCCGTGCGGCTGCACGAACGCAGCCGCTTTGTTCGCGAGTTAGGCCGTTGGTACTACGTCGACGGCGACCACCTGTGATGAGCTATAAAAGGTGCTTTAAGCCTTTAATTGACGGGTTCTCGTTGCTCCTGTATTAATAGCATCTCGGGTAAAGAATGGACTTCATGAAAGAACAGCGCGCAACCCGTTCGGCTTCGTGGCGGCAGTGCAATCCGCTGCTCTGGACCGGTGTGTTGGGGCTGGTCTTTCTGCTCGGGCTGAATTCCCCGCCCGTCGCTGCCGGCAGTCCGGCGTCCTACCCCGCCCCGCTGCAGGTGCTCGAAGGCTTGCCCGCAAGCGCCACCGTTGCGCAGGTTGCGGCCATGGATGCCGCGCTCTTCAAGCCCCTGGTGAGCGGCAAGCGTTATGCAGTGAGTGCGGCCTCGCCGCTTTGGCTGCGCATGACGCTGGCGCCGGGGGGTGTGGTGAATGGCACCGATTGGCTGCTGGAATTTCCCACCGTGATCGTGGATCGGTATGAGTTCTTTCAGCGCGATGCGGGCGGTGCATGGCGCATGGCTGTGGCCGGGGACTTTGTGGCGCATGTGCGGTGGCCTGTCGATTCGCTGCGGCCGCGTTTTCCGTTGCCGCAGCCCGGCGCGGACGCGCAGGACATTTTTGTCCGCGTGGTACACCGCTTGCCCGTCAATCTGAGTCCCGTGCTGGTAGGTACGGCAGAGGCGTCCCGGCGAGATGTGGTGCAGATGTTGTGGGTGGGCCTGCAGCTGGGGGTGATCATCACGCTGGCTCTCTTCTGCGCCCAGATGGCGCTGGCCTATCGCGACCGCACCTATGCCTGGTATGCCGGCTACCTTGTGTTTACCGTCATGGCCACCCTTTGCTACACCGGCGCGGCCCAGCGTTACCYGTGGCCCCACGCCACAACCTTTGCCAGCCACGCGATTGTGTTGTCTGTGATGGGCGCCCTGGCCTTCAACCTCCAGTTCACCCGGTCCATCTTCGGCGGGCTGCAGGGGCGGAACTTTCACCGCATGGCGCGCGCGCTGGTTGCGCTGTGCCTCGTGTACATGACGGCCAGCCCCTTCGTTGAGCAGTACGACCGCATGGTGCCGATGTTTCACGCCATCACACTCAGCGTTTTTGCCTTCACCATCACCTGCGCCTGGCGTGCCTGGCGGCGTGGTGTGGCCTTCGGCGGTTACTGGCTGCTGGTGTACCTGCCCTACCTTGTTTGCGTGGCCCTCGCCCTTGCCGAAAGCTCGGGGCTTATCAGCGCGCCCTGGCTGCCCGGCGAAACTCCGGTCGCCGCTGCCTTGGTGGAGGTGGTGGTCATGATGCTGTGCATCAACGCCTGGAGCCGTCTGCGCCACGCCGATACAGTGCGCGAGCAGGCGGCCAAAGAGCACGATCCGCTCACCGGTTTCCTTAACAGGAAAACCTTTCGCGACCGCGCGGCCCGCATCTGGAACGCCGCGCCGGAGCTGAAGCGTGACCTGGCCATCATCTATGTTTCTGTGGAGCCGGCCGACCCGGACAGGCTGAACATCGTTGAGGCCGAAGAACTGCTGGCCCGCAGCGTGCGGCTGGTACGCACCATCACGCGCGACTTCGACACTGTGGGGCGGCTTGGCCGCAACATGCTGGGCATCGTGATGGAGGGCGTGATGCCGGGTGAAGCGTTCAGGGCTCGTCTGTCCCGGCTGGTGGCCCTGGGGCTGATGCGTGATACCGACGACCCCACCTCCATGGCGCTGCGGTTCACCGTGGCGGTGGGTAGCCGCCGCAGCGAGGTCGGAGACTTTGCGGCGCTCGACGCAGCGTTGCAGGGCCTGATGGTGGAGGATGACCAGGCCCAGCGCGCGATCCGTTTCCTGAGTCCGCCCGAAGCCGATGGCGATTCCATTCCCGTGCGCCGTTTCGGCTCCACACCTGGCCAGTTGCAATGAACCGCCCGCCAGAAGCTCCGGCCCCGTTCGCACGGCAGGCCGTTGGTACCATGTGAGCGGTAGCCTTAACTGGGCGGGGAGCACCAATGTTCAATCAAACCGTGCGCGGCATGTATTGCCTGCGCTGCAGCAGCCGCAAGGTGGTACGCGGCAATTTCGAAGCGGAGCGGTTCTATCCCTTGCGTGGCTTGCTGCGCTCCCTTGTGGGCAAGCCGGTGCTTTTGCAGAACCAGCATTCACATGCCTGCATGGATTGCGGCCTGGCCTGGAACGAGGTTGACAYGACCGAGCTGCGCAAAAACCTGCGCGCCTATGGCCTGGCGCCGCACAGCACCGGTGTGATGGAGGCCGTGAACGAAGCGGGTGTTGATGTCCGTTTATGAGCGCCTGGTAAAACTGCAAAGGTCTTGTTGGGCCTGCGTTCTGATTCTGGTGATTTTGCTGCTGGGAACATGGGTCGTCATCATCGAACCGCGCTGGGTCGCGCACCGCGAGATCAGTGAAACCGTTCCGGACTGGAGAGGGCCGCCCGGCCTGAAAGTGGCCATTGCTTCAGACTGGCACTTCACCAAACGCCCGCTGTGGCGCGTCATGACGGTGGAGCGTGCGCGTGACATCGTGGCGCAGATCAATGCCGCCCAACCCGACGTGGTGCTGTTGCCCGGCGACTTCATTGCCGACCGCGACTACAAGCCCGACACCGCCGCCACACCCGAAGACGAGATCGCCCAGGTGCTGGGCGGGCTGAAAGCCCGGCTGGGTGTCTACGCCGTCATGGGCAACCACGACTGGTGGCACGACGGCGAAAAATTCACCGCCGCATTCACCCGCGCGGGCATCACGGTGCTCGAGAACGACGCTGTGTCCTTGCCCGTTCCACCTGGGGCATCCGCAACGCCCGTCTGGGTGGTGGGCGTGGGTGACGACTACACCGGCCACTCCCGACCGGTCAAGGCAATGAGCAAGGTGCCCAAGGGCGCGCAGGCGCTGGTCTTCATGCACGAGCCGGCCAGCCTGTTTGACTTGCCGCCGGTGCGCGGCCTGATCGTGGCCGCCCACACCCACGGCGGCCAGGTCAGCATTCCCTTCTACGGCCCGCCCGTGGTGCCCGGTGCCGGCCCGCGCGACTGGGCCTACGGCTGGGTCGGGCACGAAGACAATCGCATGTACATCACCAGCGGGCTCGGCGTCAGTATCCTGCCGGTGCGTTTTAATATGCGGCCTGAATGGGTGCTGTTCACCCTGGGTGGCACAAGCCCGCAAGCGGGCCATGAAAGAGAACCATGAAATTCGAGGCGGTGTTATTCGACTGTGATGGCGTGCTGGTCGACAGCGAGCCGCTGACCAACGGCGTGCTCCGCGACATGCTCGAAGAGCTCGGCTGGAAGCTTGGCTCTGCTGAATGCATGGCCATGTTTGTCGGCAAGGCCGTCAAGGACGAAGCCGCCACCATCGAAGCCCACACCGGCAAGCCGCTGACCGAAGCGTGGATGCTGGAGTTTCGCGCCCGCCGCAACGAAGCCCTGGTCGAGTCGCTGCTGGCCGTGCATGGCGCGGTGGAGGCCGTCAGCCAGATCCACACGGCCTACCAGGGCCGCATCGCCTGCGCGTCCGGCGCCGACCGTTTCAAGGTCGAGCTGCAGCTGGCAAAGTGCGGGCTGATGCCTTTCTTTGAGGGCAACATCTTCAGCGGGCACGAGCTGCCGCGCTCCAAGCCCTTCCCCGATGTGTACCTGGCCGCCGCCGCCGCGCTGGGGGTAGACCCCAAGCGCTGCGCCGTGGTGGAAGACACCGTGACCGGCGTCACGGCCGGCGTGGCGGCCGGCTGCACGGTGTTTGGCTACAGCCCGCCCAAGCTGGGCCACGACGCGCCCGCAGCCCTGCGCGCCGCCGGTGCGGTGCATGTGTTCACGGCCATGGCCGACCTGCCCGCGCTGCTGGCCTGAAGCACAGCAGTTTTTTTGCCAAAAAGATGTCGATTCCGGTCGATTCCGGTCGAAGCCATTCGTCGTAGAGGTGTCAGCAACCACTTTTTGAAGGAAACACCGTGAAATACCTTTGCCTCGCCTATTACAACCCCGCCGAATTCGCCGCCATGCCGCCCGCCGACATGCAGGCCCTGGTCAGCCAGTGCCCGCCCAAGGACGCCCAGCTCAAGGCCACCGGCCAGCTGCGCGTCAGCGCCTCGCTGGGCGAACCCGCCATTCGCCTGCAGCCGCGCGGCAGCAAGACGCAGAAGATCGACGGCCCGTTCACCGAAGCCAAGGAGCTGGTGGGCGGCTTTTTCATCATCGACGCTGCCAACCCGGACGAAGCCGTGAAAACCGCCTCGCTGCACCCTGCCGCCACGCTGGGCGAGCAGGCCGGCTGGCGCATCGACATGCACCCCATCGATTTCTTTGAGCAGTACGACGGCAAGGCCTGAGGCGGCTGGCTGGCG
>NZ_JBFUGX010000289.1:0-5291 GCF_056402675.1 Polaromonas sp. P3_C2
GCCGTTGGCCAGGCTCAGGTTGACTTGCGAGGCGCCGCCTGCCGCCACCGCAGTGACGGACGCAGCGGAAATACCCACGGCGCTGGCGGGGCTGGTGCCCACACTGCCTGCGCCGCCGTCGAGGTAGACCGAGCCGCCCGCCGAATTGCTGATGTGCGGGGCCGCACCGCTGGCCACAATGCCCTGCGAGCCCTTGATGCGTACCGCCGCTGTGCCGGCGGTGGTACCCGTGGCCGTGCCGTCGCTAGTGATGCCGCTTGACGCCAGCGTGACCGTGCCGATGTTGTCGACGTCAATGCGGCCCGTACCGGTATTGGTGAGGGACGTGAGTGTGGTGTTGATGCCGTTGCGCAGCACGATATCGCCCGCGCCGCTATTGGTCGCCGTAAAAGCGCCGATCTGGTTGGCAGCCAGGTTGAGATTGATGCCCCCCACACCGCTGCCGGTGAAACTGCTGGCAACAATGGCCTGGGTCTGCGCGATGGCGCCGTTCAGGTTGGTGAGCGCGGTGGGGTTGCCGCCCGAGTTGATGCCGGCGTACCCGTCAACCGTGCCAACCGTGAGCGGCGCAGCCTTGCTGCTGGTAACGGCGAATGCGCCGGTGGTAGAGCGCCCGCTGATTTCGTCGATCTGGTTGCCGGCGTTGGTCAGGGTCACGGAGGAACCTACCGCGTTGAGCTTGCCCACACTGATTGCTCCCGTCTGGCTGATGCTGCCGGCATTGAGCAGGCTGATGACCGGCAAAGGCCCTGGCGCAGCCGTGATGGGGCCAGCGATCTCAATACCGCCTGTGCTCGTCAGGGTGCCAATCTGCAACACACCGGCCGTGATTAAGCCCAACTCAGAGGCCGCCAAATTCAGTGTCATGGCTTCAATACCCCCCACACCTGACTCGAGCTTGATCTCCCGGTTGGAGGTAAAAGGTGCAATCACCACCCGGCCGGCCCCTGCATTGACCGCACTGAGAATCTCGACCCGGTTGCCAATAATCTGGATTTCGCCGCCACTGCTGGCGACCGTCGTACCGCCGAGATAGACATCACGGGCAGCCACAGGCGCTGGCGCAGGCACGCCGGAGCCACGCAAGACGATGTTCGCGCCATTGGAGTTGATGGTGCCGCCCTCCATGCGTAAAGCGCTGTTGCCTGAAGCGGAGTTGGCACTCATGGCGCCAGTAATATCTATTGCGCCTGTAGAGCTGATGATGGGGCTGGCACCGGGGCTGGAGGCGACGATGGATGTGCCAATGACGTTGGTGGCAGTCGTCGAAGAGTTGACGGTGCCCACAATGGTCAAACCACCCGTGCCGGCGAGCAGCTCTGCTGCCCCATCGATCAATATACCGGTGCCCGAGGAACCGCCCACGGTCGCCGTACCGGTGAGCGTGATTTTCTTGCTGGCGCCGGACTGCACCTTGCCGCTGACATGCAGGCCCGTTCCGGCAAAGATGGATGGATTGTTCAGCGTGCCGGTGAACGCAATGTCTCCACCTGTGCTAGAGACCTCCGCCCCGCCAGCCAACTGCAAACCCTCGCTGGTGGCCAGTGAACTGGTGCCGACCCGGCCCGTGATGCTGATGTTGCCGGCCCCGGTAACTTTCGCGCCCGAATCCAGGCGCACGCCGCGTGAAACCTGCGCCAAACCGGACGGCACGCCCGCGTTGCCCGAAATGGTGATCGTTCCGTTGCCTGCGGTGATGTTGGAATTGGTAATGACCACGCCGCCCGCCGAGCCGCCGGTGGCGCTGGCGCCGCCGCTCGTCAAGTCGCCGTTGATGGTGATGTTGCCTGTGCCGGTGGTAGTAACGTTCGATTGGGTAGCGCCGTTGTTCACGATCTCCAGCGAATGCGTAGTGCTGGCGCCTGCCGCGCTGAGCACGACGTTGCCGCCGGCCGCACTGACCTTGCTGCCCAGCACCTGGATGCTGCCATTGGCCGCTGCCAGGCTGACGTTGCCGCCCACGACGCTGTTCTGTATGCCATCGCCCTGCCCCAGGTCTGTTACCACCAGCGTGCCCGTGCCGGTGTGCGACAGTGCAATATGGCCGCCGACTGAATTGATGGCGCTCAGGCGCGCCGCATCAATAGCCGCTGCACCGCCGATGCCATTGCCTATGCCGCCTGCCGCCGTCAGCATCAGGTCACCCGTTCGCAGCGTGGCGCCGGTCTGCACGTTGATGGCGCCGCCCGAAGTGACGCTCAAGCTGGTCAGCGCCGTGGTGGCGCCCACCGACGCATTGAAATTGGTGGCCCCGGCGCTCGTGGTGCTCAGTGCGTTCGCGCCATCGACCGTGTTGGCGAATGTGATACCGCCGGCGGTGCTGACCAGGCTGACGGTGCCGGCAACCGTTACCGCGCTGTTGAAGGTTTGTGCGCCGCCCGTCTGCAGCGTACCGCCGAACAGGTTGATGCCGCCGCCCGCCGTCAGCGCGAGTCCGCCGCTGAAGGTTTGTGTGCCCAGGTTGATGATCCCGGTGTCTTTGATCAGCGTCAGGGTGCCGGAGTAGCTGGGCGTGGTGGGAAAGGCAAAACCGCTGCCATAACGGAAGGCCATGTCTCTGACGCTGCCACTGCCGTTCACCGTCACGCCACCGACGAAGGTGTTGGCCGAAGTGCCCAGCAGCACGTCCTTGCTGCTGCCGTTGAGCGTGAACGTGGAAGCACCCGTCACATTCAATGCGCCGGCCTGCGAAATGGAGCCGGTGCTGGAAGTCGCCGTCAGGCTGCCGCCCACGGTGGATGGGCCCAGCACCAGGTCGTTCACATTCCGGATGGTCACTGCATTGACGCCGGAATTATTGAGCCCAACCGCACCCGTGAAATTGTTGCCCGCGTTGCTCAGGTTTATCACGCCGGCGCCGCCGTTGATGGTTACCGCACCCGCGCCGGCGGCCTGCGTGATCGCGCCCGTCTGCGCGATGTTGTTGCCGCTCAGGCTCAGCGTGCCGCTGCCGACAGACACAGTGCCCAGGGTCAGCGCACCGCCCGCATTGTTGATCGCGACGTTGCTTGCACCGGAATTGGTAACGCTGACCGCACCGGTGAAATTGTTGGCGCCTGTCAGGCTGACCTGGCCCACGCCGGCATTGACGGTCGTCGTGCCGCCCGCGATCAGGACGCCGGCGGTTTGCTGAACGCCGGTATTGTTTGCAATGAGCGTCAGGTTGCCCGTCGCCGTGAGGTCCCGGTTGATGTTCAGGCCGCTCGTTGCAGTCAGGCTGAGGTTGTTGGCGCTCAAGGCGCCGCCCAGGGAGAGAGAGCCGCCCGACAAGGTCAGGTTGCTTGGGCCGGTGTTCAGGGCGCCCAGCGTCGTTAGCGTGCCGCCACTGGCCGCCAGGCTGACGTTCTGGTTGGCGCCCGTCAGGGTCAGGGCATTGAGGTTGAGGCTGCCAGTCGCGCTGACGTTCACGTCCTGGGCTGCCGTAATGGAAGCGTTGCCAATGGCTGAGGCACTCAAAAAGTCGACCTGGCCACCTCCGCCTGTCCCCAGGGCGGTCAGGTTGAGCGTGCCTATGGCATTGGAGAAGCTGTTGATGCGTATTCGCCCATTGCCCGTGTTGCCCGCAGATGCGGTGAAGCTGCCGCCGGGCGCAGTCATGGTGGCATTGACGGCGCCGGCATTTCCCCGAATGTTGGTACCCGCGTACAGGTCAAAGGAGCTGGCCTGCCAGTCCACGCCGCTATTCATGACCACTTCACCCGTGGTGGCTCGCAGCTTTAAACTGCCGGCAAAGATTTGCCCCAGGCCGTCGGTGCCGCCGATGCTGCCGTCGGCCGTCATGTCCAGCGCACCGCCGTTCAGGTTCAGGGTTCCCGTGCCGGTGATATCGCCGGCAGCGTTGGCCGTCACAGAAAGAGTTGTGGAAGGCCCGCCCACACCGATATTGCCGTTGAGGAGGATGTTGCGCCCGGCGGTCATGGTCATACCGGCCGCGCCTGCATTGGTTTTGGTGATGTTCGCGCCGGTATTGATGTTGATGTCGCGTTCGGCAGTCAGCGTGAAGGTGTTGTTGTCCGTCCGGTTGATCGCCTGGTTGACGTGGATGTCGCCGTTGCCGCCGGCCGTGCCCATGGTGGCGGTCTGGATTTCAAAGTTGCCGCCAGTCAAAGCGGCCGCGACGGCAGCAGCCGTCATGTTGCCCGTGGCGGAGATGGTGAAATCGTTGGGGTCTATCAGCCATTTACCGGTGTTGCCGGCTGAAGCCAGCGTGGTGACCCTGGCGCTGTCGGCCACCTTCACATGCGCGGCGCTGGTTTCGACAAAGCCGCCATTGCCGCCATCGGGGGCAGAAGCATCGAGCGTGCCGCCGACATTGACCGTGCCCGTTTCCATATCGCCCATCAACAGGATGCGGCCGGCCTTGTTCTGCAGGGTTTTGGCTTCAATGACACCGGTGTTGTTCACCGTCGCCGTGGTCAGCTGGTCCATGGCTTTTGCGGACAGCAGCACCTGCCCGCCATTCGCCTGGATCAGCAGCTTGTTTTCGGCCAAGGCATTGATCGCGCCCTGGTCGATGCTGTAGCCCAGCAAATTGCCGTTGTCCAGGTTCAGGGTGATTTTGTTGCCGGCCGCGAGCAATGCGGTTCCCAGGCTGGCGGCGATCACGCCTTCGTTGCGTACCTCGGGCGCCAGCAAGGCCACATAGCCGCCCGTGGCGGCCGTCAGCGTGCCCTTGTTGGTAACCTTGCCCGCGCTGCTGCCGGTGCCAGCTTGGCCGGGGTCTGTGCCAAACGTGGTGCTGCCGGCCATGAAGTCGGCGTTGCTCATGGAAAGCGTCGAAGCCACGAGGCCGCCGACATTGACCTGAGACCCCGCGCCAAACAGCACGCCGTTCGGGTTGAGGATGAACACCTGGCCATTAGCCGTAAGGCTGCCCAGGAATTCGCTCGGGCTGCTGCCGGTAATGCGGTTCAGCGCGATGGCCTGCGCATTGGGCTGGTTGAACACCAGCGCCTCATTGGCTGCGGTGGAAAGATGCGTCCAGTCGATCGCCAGACGCTGGCTGGCCTGATTGATCGTGGTGGTGGCGCCGCTGGTGCTGACGTTGCCGCTGCCCACCACCACRGTGGAATTCAGCGCATCGGCGGCATGCACCTGCAAGTTAAAGACGGACATCGCCAGCAGCATGACCACGGCGGCGCGGCACCGTGCATGCAGGACAAAAACGAAGCCCTCACGGGGGCCGACGGAAGCAACTTCAACACCGCCGCGCGCGGAGCCGCCCCTGCTTCGGCCTCTGGCGGTTTCAGCCACAGCCACCCACAGGCCCAGCGCTGCGTTCCAGACAAGGC
>NZ_JBFUGX010000290.1:0-5230 GCF_056402675.1 Polaromonas sp. P3_C2
GCTTGCACAGTGGTGAAGTCGTCACCGCTTTCGTTCTTTTCGGCCTTCACAAAGGCCGCGGCTTCGTCGGCAGGTACCAGCGACGGGTCGGCAAACAGCTTGTCGGCCAGCGGCTCGATGCCGGCTTCACGCGCAATCTGGCCCTTGGTGCGGCGCCTGGGCTTGAAGGGCAGGTACAAGTCCTCCAGGTCCTGCTTGGTGGCGGCAAACTCAATGGCTGCACGCAACTCGGGCGTGAGCTTGCCCTGCTCTTCAATGCTTTTGAGCACGGCTTCGCGGCGCTCTTCCAGTTCACGCAGGTAGCCCAGCCGGTATTCCAGTTCGCGCAACTGGATGTCGTCCAGCCCGCCGGTGGCTTCCTTGCGGTAGCGCGCGATGAAGGGAACCGTGGCGCCGCCGTCAAGCAGCTCTACGGCCGCCTTGATCTGGTGTTCCTGGACTTTGATTTCTGCCGCGATCTGGCGGATGATTTTCTGCATATTGAAGGAGATGTTCGAAAAAGCTCGGAAAAGAACCAAAAGGAAGTCAATAAGGGGCAAATGCCCGCCCGGCGATGCGGCCTGCCCTGGCGGAAAGCCGATACCTGTGCGCCGAGTACAAACTGACGCCAAGGGTCGGCATTGTCCCACAGCGCCAGCGCTGTTTTGCTTCTGATAATGGTCCTTGCCTTAAAGCAATTTCTTACATTTTCAGGGGAGAGACACATGCGGACTCGCACAATTTTTTTGGTGGTGGCCATGCTGCTGCTGGCGGGCTTTGTGGCCCTCAATGTCGATGAATTCAGCCGTGTGAGCATGCTCAGCCTGGGCTTTACCACCGTGGAGGTGTCGCTGGGCTTCGTGATGCTGCTCTTGCTGGTGGTTGCCACGGTGGTGTTTCTGGCCTCCACGCTCTACATGCAAAGCACCAACTTGCTGGAAACCCGGCGCTACGCACGCGAGCTGAACACGCAGCGTGAGCTGGCTGACAAGGCCGAGGCCTCTCGTTTTACCGAACTGCGGAGCTACCTGGAGGTGCAGGCCCTGGCCGCACAGCACCGGGAAGCCGCCGCCGCCACTGTGCTGGCCGAGCGCTTTTCGCAGCAGCAACAGGCATTGCTGGCGCGGCTGGAGCAGTCGGACAACACCATGGCCGCCCACATGGGCCAGCTCCAGGACCGGCTTGAGCGGCATGGCGGCATTCCTCATCTGGAAAAAGACTCGGAGACCATGCCGCTGGTTTGAGTGCCTGAATACCGGTTGCGCCGCGTCCTTCTTTTCTTTTATTAACCGGGCCCGGCAGGTGTAAGAACCGGCGAAGTCCATCGACCAATGGGGGTCTGCAATCCACGGAGACCCTCATGCTGCACACCGCGCCCCCACGGCCKTCCAGCCGCAATACCCCGCTGATCACCGCAATCGTCCTGATGGCATTGACGTCCAGGGCCTTGTCCGCACAAAACGCTTGCGCCATCAGCTCAGGGCCGACCATCACGCCGGTCGTTGAGCTGTATACCTCTGAGGGCTGCAGCTCCTGCCCGCCCGCTGACAAATGGGCTTCGTCGCTGAAAGGCAGTGGGGCCGTGGTGCAGGCCTTTCATGTCGGCTACTGGGACTACATCGGCTGGGTTGACCGCTTTGCCGCGCCCGCCTACACCAGCCGGCAACGCGAAATAGCGTCCAGGAACAATCTGCGCAGCATCTATACACCGCAGGCCGTACTCAACGGCAAAGACTGGCCCCGCTGGGGTGGCAGGCCTGCCGACAGCAAGGAACCCGCGCGCGCCAGCATCGTGCTCAGGCAACTCGGGCCGGACCAGTTTGAAGCCAGCGTCACCCCGATGTCCGCACCGCAGGTGTCACCGTCCTGGTCAGCCTACTGGACCGTCACTGAACATGGGCACAACTCCAAAGTGAAAGCCGGCGAAAACGCCGGAGAGGTTCTCCAACACGACTTCGTTGTGCGCCAGTACACCCAGGCCGGGGAATACAAAAGCAGCGACACCGGGCCGCAAAAACTGGCCTTTCGCAGCATTGCCCCAACCCAGGGCCATGAGCGCCAGGTGAATCTCGTGGTGTTCGACCCTCAAACCGGCAAGACCCTGCAGGCCGTCAGCCTTCAATGTGCCGCGTAAAGCACGGCCGCTGAAGGACTACCGCCTGGCGCACCGTACAGGCGGGGCAACGCGAGGCCTCGGGCATGCCGCACAATGGCGCAATGGATTCCCCGCAATCACCGCCCTGCGCTCCTTCGCTGGTTTTGCGGCCGCCCGGGGCCGCCGACTATGCGGCGCTGGCCACATGGGTCCAGGATGCCAGCACCTGTCTGCGCTGGGCCGGCCCCAAGCTGAAGTTTCCGTTTGAACCCGAGCGGCTCCCGGTACTGCTGGCTGAACCCGGCGCCTTCAGCTTTGTCATGAGCCGGGGTCCGGCAGAGGCGCTGGGCTTTGGGCAATTCTGGGTGCGTGAGGCAGGTGCTGCCCATCTGGCCCGCATCATCCTGGCGCCCGGCGCGCGCGGCCAGGGTCTGGGTTCGACGCTGTGCAGGCTGCTAATGGCCCAGGCGGCCCGTGACACCGGTGCCACAGCTTTCACACTGCGCGTGTACCGTGACAACCACCCTGCGCTGACCATCTACGAAGGCCTCGGCTTTGCAGTGATTCCCGAGTTTTCAGACGACAGCATCTTTTTCATGCGCAGGGAAGCGCAAAACGGCATGCAGGCGATACAGGCCGAAGGGTGTCCATAGTGCCCATCGATAAACTGTGGGGCCGTGCTGTTGCGGCCACGTCCCTGCACTCCTTTTTCTTTTCGATCGATGCTTTCACTTTTTCTTAAATGCCTGCTGGGTGCGCTTGCCGTGCTGGTTATTGCCCTTCTTTCCCGGTCGCGCAGCTTTTTCATCGCCGGCCTGGTGCCGCTGTTTCCCACCTTTGCCCTGATTGCGCACTACATCGTGGGCAGCGAACGCTCCGCGGCAGACCTTCGCACCACGGCACTGTTCGGCCTGTGGTCCCTCATCCCCTATGCGGTTTACCTGCTGGTGGTGTACTGGCTCAGCGTGCGCGCGGCACTGCCCGTCACGCTTGCCTGCGCCACACTGGCCTGGGCGCTTGCTGCGGGCGGGCTGCTGCTCGGCTGGAGCCGTGCCTACCCTTCGGCGCTTTAAGGAAAACAGATATGGGCAAATTCAAAAAAGTGTTGCGGGCCATTTTGCTTGCGCCTGTCGCGCTGTTTTTGCTATTTGAAGAATGGGGCTGGGAGCCGCTGGCCGCCGGCTTTGCAGCACTGGGGCGCCTGCCCTGGTGGGGGCGGCTGGAGCGCTGGATCACCCGCTTGCCGCCCTGGGCTGCGCTGCTCGCCTTCGGCGTGCCGGTGCTGGCGCTGATCCCGCTGAAGCTGCTGGCGCTTTACCTGTTCGGCCTGGGGCATGTCACTGTCGGCCTGGCGCTGATACTGGCGGCCAAACTCACCGGAACCGCGCTGGCGGCACGCCTCTTTCAACTGACCCAGCCTGCACTCATGCAAATGCCGTGGTTCGCGCGGCTCTACACCCCCTGGAAAGCCTGGAAGGACAAAATCATGACCCAGGCCAGGGCGTCGTTGCCATGGCGCATGGCCCGCCGTTTCAAGACGCGGGTCAAGCTGGCAGCTGCGCGGCTCCTGGCCGCACTGAAAGCCGTATTGTCATGAGCGCCAGGCTCACTGAATTCAACCGCAGCCCTTGACCATGTTCGACTTCATCACGCCACCTTTGTACATCCGCCTGTCGCCTTACCGGCTGACGGTGCGCAATGTGAAAACGGGCGCTTTCATTTCCGAAGTGCCCGAAATTGCGATTTCCCGCAGCCTCAAGCCCAAAGTGCTGGGCGCGGGCGATGACGCCGCCCTGCATAAATCGAGCAAGTCGGCACAGGTCCTCAATCCTTTCAGCCACCCGCGCTCCATGGTGTCCGACTTCACCCACGGTGAGCAGGTACTGAAGGCATTCGTCCGTAAACTTCAGGCCAGCCACGTGCTGGCTCCCGCGCCCCGCATGGTGTTCCATCCTCTGGGCGAGCCCGCAGGTGGTTTCACCCAGGTGGAAATACGGGCCCTCCATGAGATGGCCCTGGGGGCCGGCGCTTCAGAAGTCACCATGTGGCAGGGCCCGGAATTGACAGACGAGCAGGTGCTGTCGCGCAGCTACCCTTCCACGGGACAGGTACTGGAATGACCGCAACCGCCGGCACGGGCATCAGTGACCTGCGCGCGCTCACCCGGCAATTCCCCCACCAAGGGCGGCTTGAGCAAATTTTGCTGAGGCCAGCCCGCCGCAGCCCGGTGCTCAGCGTTGCAACCGTGACAGCACTGGCCGGCCGCGGGCTGGAAGGCGACCGGAGCGCGGCGGCGCCTGCCATTCGCCCGGAAAGCAGCAAACGCCAGGTCACCCTGATCCAGGCCGAGCACCTGCCCGTGCTGGCCGCACTGGCCCGGCTTGGCGCGGTGGAAGCCGCGAGCTTGCGGCGCAACCTGGTGGTGTCGGGCCTGAACCTGCTGGCGGCGAAGTCCCTTTTCAGGGACCAGCCCATGGTGCTGCACATCGGCGATGTGGTGCTGGAAATCACCGGCCCGTGCGAACCCTGTTCGCGCATGGAGGAAGTGCTGGGCCCCGGCGGATACAACGCCATGCGCGGCCATGGCGGGTTGACGGCGCGTGTGTTGCAGGGTGGCTTGCTGCGCGTCGGTGATGCCCTTGTCTGTGAATCTGCCAAATCCGATCGGGAGTCTCCGGCTCAACCGCTATTGATTTGATAGCTGCTTGCGCATGACCAGTAAGGAATAGGGCCATTTTTTGCATTATTTAAGATCTCAAGCCCCGCCGCCCAACCGCGAACCAGCACGGGTATTTCGCTTCCCTCATACTTGTTCCTCATCCACTTTTTGGCGCAGCGGCTTTCCATGAACAAAACTTCGGTCGACAAGCAAAAAATCAAATTCCTGCTGCTCGAGGGCATTCACCCCTCCGCGGTGGAGGTTCTCAAGGCGGCAGGTTACTCGCAGATCGAAAGCCTGGCCGGCGCGCTGCCCGATGACGAACTCAAGGCCAAAATCGCCGACGCGCATTTTGTCGGCATCCGTTCCCGCACCCAGCTCACTGCCGATGTATTTGCCCAGGCCGGCAAGCTGGCGGCGGTCGGCTGCTTTTGCATCGGCACCAACCAGGTCGACCTGAACGCCGCCCGCGAACGCGGCATTGCGGTGTTCAACGC
>NZ_JBFUGX010000291.1:0-5198 GCF_056402675.1 Polaromonas sp. P3_C2
TCCTGGCTGTGGCGGTGGCTGGCTACTTTCTGGGGTTCATCAATTTGTCGAGCCTGCAGGTGATGTACGGTGCGCGCCTCACGCGTGCCTACCTGGGGGCGTCCAACAAGGCGCGGTTTGAATCGGAACGCCCGAAGATGGACGTGACCGAAGCCGATGCAAGCGATGACTTCACGCGCGAGGCCTACTACCGCAACGACCACCTGGGTCCGGCCCACCTCATCAACGTGACCATCAATGCCACCACGGGCACCGGCGACCAGCTCACCCAGCGGGACAGGCAGGGCCTGCCGCTGGCTGTCACGCCCGCGGGCATCACCGTGGACGGCAGGCTCTGGAATGCAAAGACCGGCAATTTCGCAGGCATTGAGGCCAAAGCCGCCAGGCGGGCGCCGCCCGAGCTGTCCATCGGCCAATGGGTGGGCGTGTCGGGCGCGGCATTTTCGACCGGGCTGGGGCGGGGTACGGCGCTGGGGCAGGCCATGCTGTTCACCATCATCAACATACGCCTGGGCTGGTGGTGGAACTCCGGAAAATCCGACCCCCGAACGCCGTTCCCGCTCTGGCGCAACCAGACTTATCTGCAGCGCGAATTGCGCGCCCGCTTCCTGGGCACGGACGGCTCGCACTGGTACCTGAGCGACGGCGGGCACTTTGAAAACACCGGCGTCTTCGAGCTGTTGCGCAGGCGGGTGGACTTCATCGTCTGCTGCGATTGCGGCGCAGACCCGAACTACAGCTTTGAAGACCTTGCCAATCTCATGCGCCTGGCACGCATCGATTTCGGTGCCGAGTTTGAATGTGTCGGGCCGAGCGCGGTGCCACGGCTTGCACCCAATGCCGCCACACTGGCGCCTTATTTCGCCCGCGACGAATCTGAACTGCGACCGGCAACCGATCCGCTGGCGCCGCTCGACGAAAAGTGTGCGCTGCTCTACCGCGTGCGCTATGCCAGCAGCCAGCCGGGCAAGCCCTCCGAAAGTATTTTGCTGGTGCTCAAGCCGCGTTTGATCAAGGGCGCCCCCCTTGACCTGTTTGAATACCAGACCAAAAAGCCGTCGTTCCCGCAGCAAACCACGTTTGACCAGTTCTTTGACGAAGCGCAGTGGGAAAGCTACCGGAAGCTGGGCGTGCTGATCGGCTCCCGCATATTCAGGTAGTGCGTGTGGTGCCTGGCCGGGCCGATTTGGCATCATTTTGGCCTGCAGCCCTTTATGAACGGGCGCAAGCAGCTACGTTATTGATAGCAATCGAGGGGAAGGCAACAACCGTCATGCTCGCCATGTCGATCACCAGGCGGTACCTCGGCTAATGGGCTTCAGCGTGGGTTGACGCATACCGCTCCAGCAGCGCATACAGCACCAGCCCGCCCGCCAGCGGCAACAGGTAGTAAAGCGCGCGGTAGGCCAGCACCGCGCCCATCAGTGCCCCCTGGCGCACGCTCCCCGACAGCAGCGCCAGGTAGACCGCCTCCAGCACACCCAGCCCGCCGGGGATCGGCATGATCACCCCCACGATGGACGCCGCCATCAGCACGCCCAGCACCGTGGTGTAAGGCACTTGCTGGCCCAGCAGCAAATACATGGCCGCGCCCATCAGTGCCCAGTTGCTGGCCGAAATGCCGAGCTGCACCAGGGCCAGCTGCGCGGAAGGCAGCTTCAGCCGCCGCCCGCGCACCCGCCACACGTGCCCGCGCGCCAACGCGCACGCCACCACGTAGCCCAGTGCAATCAGCACCATCACCACGCCCAGCAGGCGCAGCGCCGCGGCGCCAATGTGTGCCTGGCTGGGCGGTGCAATGGCGCCAGCAGCAAAGAGGCTCCCCGCCACCAACCCATAGCCCAGCCAGTTGGTTGCAAGGCTCAAGCCCACGATCTGCGCAATGGCGGCTTCGTCCAACCCGGCCCGCGCATACAGCCGCGCCCGCAGCGCCACCCCGCCGACCAGCGAGCCCAGGTTCAGGTTAAAGGCATAGCTGGTGACCGCAATGGCCCAGGTCTGCAGGCGCGGCAGCTTGTGGCGCGTGTGCTGCCGACCTATCAGGTCAAAGCACCCATACAGCGCATGGCTGGCCGTGGCCAGGCCCAGCACCGCAAGCAGCAAAAGAGGCGAGTAGCGCCGCAGCGTTTGCCAGGCGCCTTCCCAGTCCACCTTGTGGGCATGGGAAACCAGCAAACCCAGGACGACGATGCCCAGCGCAGGAAACACCCAGCGGCGGATGCGCGGCCACAGCGACGTTGCGGCTGCCGGGGACGTGCTGTCGGGAAGGTGAGCCGCAGTGCTGGGCATGATCAGTGCATTTTCAGCAAGGCACAAAGCGAACTCCAGCGAGGCTGGCGCTGATTTTTGTAGGCGAAAACCGACGGTGGCCCACCACGCTGCAGCGCCGCCCCTTCAGCGCTCCAGCTCAAGGCCTGCGGGATGCAGGCGGTTCCATGGCGTTGCCTTCTCAAACGCAAACGCTGCGCGCAATATCGTGGGCTCGGCGAAGGGCCGCCCGATCACTTGAATCGAAACCGGAAGCCCGCCGTCAGAAAGCCCCGCAGGAACGGCAACCGAACACAAATCAAGCAGGTTCACAAAGCGCCCGAACCTTGACAGCGGCGTGGCCAGTTCGTCGACCTCGCTGACGGGAATGGCGGTAATGGCATTGGTCGGAAATACACAAACGTCGACGCCGTCCATGGCGTCCAGCATCGCGGCTTTCGCAGACTCACGGTCGCGCAGCAGGGTGATGTACTGGGCGGCCCCGATGTCCCGGCCCAGCATGATCCGCCGCTTGATGTTCGGGTCAAACTCCAGCTCATTGCGCTCGAAAAGCGTGCCGAGATTGGCATAGCCTTCGGCGCTCATCAGGCTGCCTGCAATGCGCATGGATTGCGCCAGGCTTTGCGGAAGCGGCTTGTCCACCAGGGTCATGCCAAGCCCGGTGAACACGGAAAGAGACCTGTCATAAGCCTTCAGCACTTCCGGGTCCACGTCTTCGCGTTCAGCTCTGGGCAGGGTCCAGACCCGCATTCCCCTGACATCTTTTTCAATCTCTTTTGAAACCGAACGCGAGGGCGAAAAGCGGGATGCCGCGTCCTGCGGGTCGGGCCCCGCCAGCACGTCCAGCAGCGTTGCGCAATCCTTCACGGTCCGCGTGATGGGCCCCACCGTGTCATGCGTGGGGCACAGGTCAATCAGGCCGTAGCGGCTGATCAGACCATGTGTCGTTTTCAGCCCCACCAGCCCGCAGAGCCCGGCCGGAATGCGAACGGAGCCGCCGGTGTCCGTGCCCAGCGCTGCGCTGGCCATGCCCGCCGAAACCGCCACGGCCGAGCCGCTGCTGGAGCCGCCGGGCACACGGTGGGTTTCAAGGTCCCAGGGGTTCCAGGGTGTGCCCATGGAAGTATTGGTTCCCCAGCCGCCAAAGGCAAATTCCACCGTGTGTGTTTTCCCCAGCACGATGGCGCCGGCTGCCCTCAACCGGTCGACCACCGTCGCTGTGACGGTGGAGGTGCGCGGCGGGAGCGATCTGGAACCCGCGGTGATGGCGTGGCCTTTAATTTCAAAAAGGTCTTTGACGGCAATGGTCACACCATGCAGCGGGCCCACCGTGAAGCCGGCCTGCCTGAGCTTGTCCAGGCCGCGGGCGGCCTGCAAGGCTTCATCTGCATAGAGGTCTACATAGGCGTGCAGCTTGGCGTCAAAGGCGTCTATGCGCGAGAGCTGGTTTTCGACCAGTGTTTCGCTGTTGGTCTCTCCGCTGGCAAGCGCTTCGAGCGTCTGCTCCATGGAGGCGTAGGCAAGCGATGTGTTGAGAGAGGAATTGGCGATGGAGGTCATGCAGCACCCATGACCCGCCGGCCGCGCGAGAGGCGCTTTTCCAGCGCGCGCGAAAGCATTGACAAGGGAAAGGCAATGGCAAAGTAAAAGGCGCCCACCAGCAGGAATATGTGCAGGGGCAGGAAGAACTCGCTGGACATGGCCCGCGCCGTCAGCATCAGCTCGTCCGTGGCGATCAGTGCGCACAGCGAGCTGTCTTTTAACAGCGCCACATAGGTGTTCAGCAAGGGTGGCAGCATGACGCGCAGCGCCTGGGGAAACACCACATGCATAAACACCTGGTGCGGCGCCAGGCCAACGGCCAGGGCTGCTTCGCGCTGCCCGCGGTGAATCGACTGCAGGCCTCCGCGCAAAATCTCGGCAACATACGCCGCGCCGTGCAGGCCCAACCCGATCACCCCGGCCCAGAAGCCCGGCAGCGTAAGCCCGAGCGGCGGCAACGCAAAGTAGAGTGCCAGCAGCAGCGCGAGCAAGGGCACGGTGCGCACGAACTGAATGAAGAAGTTGGCGGCAAAGCGCAGGGCCGGCCGGCCGCTGCGGATCATGGCCGCCAGGGCCGCGCCCAGAAGCAGGGCCATCACAAAGCCCGCAGATGACAGCTTTGCCGTTACTTTGGCCGCCTCTGCAAGGCGGGGAGCCCAGTCGGGCCAGTATTGCAGGAAGACCGCAAAAAAACTGTTCATCGCTTGTTCTCCATGCGGCTTTCGGCCTTGGCAAATCCCCAGCTGACCGGCAGCACCATGGCCGCATACAACAGCATGGCGGCAAGATAGATCAAAGTGGTTTCAAAAGTGGAGGTCACCAGGTTCCTGGCAAAAAACATGATTTCCGGCGCGGCAATCGCAGAAGCGATGGACGTGTCTTTGAGCAGCTGGCTGGTGTAGTTGCCGAGGGATGGCCACGTCACCCGCAGCATTTGTGGAAGAAGGATGTGAATCAGCGCCTGCCGCGGTGTCATTCCGACGGAAAGGGCGGCCTCGCGCTGGCCGGCGTGCAGGCACTTGAGCCCGGCGACAAACACGTCGCACAACACCGCCGCCCCAACCAGCCCCAGGCCCAAAATTGCCGCCACCAGCGGCGAGAGCCGTATGCCGACGGCCGCCAGCCCGAAATAGATTACGAAGAGGTGGGCCAATGCCGGAACGTTGCGCATCCATTCGATGTAGGTGGCAATGGCCAGCTTCAGCAAACGAAAACGTGCGAAAGTGACCGTCACCGCCAGCAGCATTCCGCCCGCCAGCGCAATGACGAAAGCACCCAGGGCCACCACCGCGGCAGTGACCGCGCCACCCACCAGCACGGCGAGGATGCCCCCGAAAATTCCAAGCTGTTCCATCACCTGGCCAGCCCCGGGTTGTCCGCCACCTGGC
>NZ_JBFUGX010000292.1:0-5193 GCF_056402675.1 Polaromonas sp. P3_C2
GCCACCGAGGAGCCGCAGATGGCGCCGAATGCCGCACAAGCCAGGATGGACGCCATGGCCAGACCGCCCTTGAAGCGGCCCATCACGCCTGCCGCAAAACCGAACAGCGCGCGGCTGATGCCGCCCTGCGTCGCGAAATGCCCCATCAGGATGAAGAGCGGAATCACCGACAGGTCGTAGCTGGCAAAGCGCGCAAAGGCCTGGGTGTTGAGGAAGCTGGAAAACGGCCCCCAGCCGGTCTGCATCACGTAACCGATGGCGCCCGCGGTAAACATGGCAACTGCGATAGGCACGCGCACGGCCATGAAGACCAGCATGATGCCGAAAATGACGAGAGCCAGCGTGATGGAGCTCATACGTGTGCCTCCAGCTCGTCCAGCGGATTGTGCGGCGCATGGGCGTCGCCGAAGCCGAAGACGGATTGGTACACACCGATCACGCAGGTCAGCACAAAGGGCGGAACCATGGCGGCATACACCGTCCATTCGGGAAATCCCAGGATCTGGGTTTCAGAGTGCGTGTTGTACGAATTGAGGCCGCCCAGCACCGTGCGCCAGGCCAACAGGGCAAACACCAGGCCCAACAGCAAGGCACCGAAACGGTCCAGCCTGTCGTTCGAGGTTTCGCCCAGTTTGGCGGTGAAGAAGTCGACGATGATGTTGCCGCGTTTGATCTGGCAAAGGGGCATGAACAGCGCGATCGCGGCCCCGGTGACCACACCGGTGAGTTCGAAGTCGCCGACGAGGGTCGCGCCCAGCAGGTTGCGGCCAATCAGGCTGGCACAGGTCATGAGCGTGATCACCGTGAGCAGAACGCCGGCCAGCACAGCGCAGAATTTTGCAAGGGACTGCAGGATTTTCAAGAAGGCTCTCCAAAAAGCAGGTCTTGGCATTTGGGAGCTCCCAAAAACCGGGTAAGCCGATTATCAGAATTGAGGAGGCAAGCAGTCAGGCGGGTTACCCCGGGTAAAACGGGGTATTTGCGCGGTGATTAAAGCAGTTGCGCGGTTATCGCGCAGCTGCCCCGCCGTGACATGCGCTTGCCAACACCTTGTTCAGATGACTTTGACAGTGAGTGTTTCCAGCCCCGCTACACCGCCGACCATGGTGTCGCCCGAAACCACGGCCGCGACGCCTTCGGGCGTGCCGGTGTAAATCAGGTCGCCGGGCTGCAGCTCCCATGCTGCCGACAGGTGTTCAATGGTTTCGGCAATATTCCAGATCAGCTTGGAGACATTGCTGCGCTGGCGATCCTTGCCGTTCACCTGGATGTAGAGCTCGGCATTGGCCACGTCACCGGCCTGGCCAGCGGGTGTGATAGGGCCGATGGGGGCGGAGTGGTCATAGGCTTTACCAATGCACCATGGGCGGCCTTGCTTCTTCATCTCGCCCTGCAGGTCGCGGCGCGTCATGTCCAGGCCCACGGCATAACCGTAGATGTGCTTTTGCGCGTCGGCGGCCTTGATGTTTTTACCGCCGGTGCCAATGGCCACGACCAGCTCGATTTCATGGTGCAGGTTCTTGGTCAGCGATGGGTAGGGGATGGTGCCCGTCGCGCCGGCGTCCACCACGACAGCGGCATTCGCGGGTTTGAGGAAAAAGAAGGGCGGCTCACGGCCGGTAAAGCCCATTTCCTTGGCGTGTTCTTCGTAGTTGCGGCCCACGCAATAAATGCGGTTGACCGGAAACCGGTCTTTGGTGCCGACAACGGGGACGGACACCGCGGCCGGTGGGGTGATGACAAAACTCATGACAACCTTTCTTCTCTGTGTATGCCCAGTGCCAGATGCACCGGGCGGTCTGAAAAACTGAACAGCACACAACCTTGCGCCGAACGCAATTGCGCAGTGTGCCACGACGGAATCACAAAATGGTCGCGCGGGCCAAACTCGAACGTCCGGGTTTCGCCGTTCCGTTCAATGTCAACGGAGCCCGTGCCCTCAACCACGCTGAACACGGCCCCGTCAGTCTGGCGCCAGGGCTTGCCTGCAAAGCCTGCCGGCAGGCGCTGCATGAAGGTGGCCATGGTCGGCATGGGTGAGCCGCCGGTGGCCGGATTCACATAGCGCAGCTTGACGCCGTCCCAGGCATCGATGTCGGCATGGGTTTCCAGCTGGTGCAGGGTTTCGCGCGTGCGGTCGTAGGGGTAGCTGAAGATGGGCGAGGTTTCACCGAACGGGGCGTCATACCGCATCGGCAGCATGTTGGYGCCATAGCGGTGGGTGCTGATGCCTTCGGGCTTGGTGACTTCCTGTTGCCTGGCCGTGCCGTTTTCGGCGAAACCGGCATCGAAAAAGCGCAGCATGGGTATGTCCAGGCCGTCCAGCCAGACTACGGGCGCGTCAGATTCGACACGGCCTTCGTGGCCATGGTCGTGCCAGGTCCAGCTGGGGGTGATGATGAAGTCGCCGGGTTTCATCTGCGTGCGTTCGCCATCCACGGCGGTGAAGGCGCCATGGCCTTCCACCACGAAGCGCAATGCGCTTTGTGTGTGGCGGTGGCTGGGCGCTATTTCGCCCGGCATGATCACCTGCAGGCCTGCGTACAGCGACTGCGTGATGCACGACTGTCCGCGCAGGCCGGGGTTTTCCAGGATCAACACACGGCGCACGGCCTCTTCGGCCGTGATCAGTTCGCCCGACTTCATCAGGAAGGGCCATACGTCGGTGTACTTCCACAGCGCCGGCTGGCAAGGCGTGCTGGGCGACTGCGGCACCAGCGCATGCAGCACTTCCCACAGCGGCGTCATGCTGTGCGCCGAGATGGCTTCATAAAAGGCCTTGCGTGCTGCGCCGTGGGGTGCTGAGGGCCGGCCTGGGGCGGTAGGGGGCGTCATGTCCATGATGGATGTCCAGTCTCTGGGGTGAAAGATCGCCGCTTAAAGGTCGTTATCGAAATACACGCCGTCCCGCGTGAGCAACTGCTGCAGCTGTTTCACGTCGGTATCGGAAAAAGCCTGCCCGGCGCCCGGCATGGCCGCCGCCGTGCCCGCTGCCTGGCCCATCACAAAGCAACCGCCGCTGGCGCGCGCGGCCGACTGGCCTTCGTGCGTCATCGAGGCGCAGCGACCGGCCACCAGCAGGTTGGCGACACCTTGCGGCACCAGCATGCGCCAGGGCAAGTCGTTGTAGGCGCGGCCTTCAGCCGCGTCCACGTTGTGCGGAAACTGCCAGTCGATCCGGCCATCGGCATGCAGTTCCATTGGCCAGGCATTGATGCCGATGGCATCGTCAAAGCGGGCCGATGAAAGGATGTCTTCACCGCTCAGTGCATAGAGCCCTTGGATACGGCGCGTCTCGCGGATGCCGACCTGCGGCGCGATGTCGACGATGGCCGAATCCGCAAAACCCGGCACTTCATGCTTCAGGAAGCGGAAGTATTCGGTGATCTGGCGCCGGCCTTCAAGCTCGCCCTCGCTGAGCTGCCGCGCGTCGGTGGCATCCATGGCCGTACCTTGCGCGTTGCGTATCTGCGTGACGTTGGCGCGCCATTCGGTCGGGTTCTTCTGGGGGCGGAGGATGGCACCTTCACGGGGAAACTTGTAGCGGCCTGGCTCACGCGCCTGGCTCTCGGCCATCAAGATGTTGATGGCTTTGAATTCGCCCACAGCCGCCAGCGCGCGGGGTGCGTCCACGTGGCCGACGCGAAACATGGTGGAGGGAAACAGCGCGCTGCCGTGCCCGTCGCCCAGCTCAAACGGCACACCGGCAAAGTTCGCCACATCGGCGTCGCCCGAGCAGTCGATGAAACGCGCGGCACGAATTGCCTGGCGGCCGGATTTGGTCTCGACCACCAAAGCGCTGATGCGGTTGCCCTCCATCACCACCGCAGCAGCCCAGGCGTGAAAAAGGATTTGCACACCGGCCGCCACCAGCAACTGGTCGGCTGCGCACTTGTAAGCCGACACGTCGTAGGAGCGCACGCGGATGCGGCCCTGCATGCCGTCCTGCGGCGCGTTGAGGCCACCCAGCGCGTCAATGCGCTGCAGCAGGTCGTCGGCCACGCCGCGCACCACCTGTTGTATCCGGCCGCTTTTGCGGCCGTAGAGGCCCGCGAAATTGGTGACGCCGCCGGCTGTGCCCATGCCGCCTAGAAAGCCGTAGCGTTCCACCAGCAAGGTGCGTGCGCCGTGCCGCGCGGCGCTGACGCTGGCAGCAAGCCCTGCTGGCCCGCCGCCGATTACGACGACATCGAATTCGCCGTAGACGGGCAGGGGGCGTGCGGGCTCTGTGATCGTGGGCATGGCTGTCTTTCGCTGCCTATTCGAGTTTGATACCGCGCGACTGGATGATGCCGCCCAAAATGGCGGCTTCGTCTTTGACGCGGCTCCTCAGGCCGTCGGGCGAAGTGCCCACAGCTTGCCACCCCTGGTTAAACAACTTTTGCCGCGTGTCGGCGTCGCGGATGATGCGCGGCACTTCTTGCGCCAGCCGCGCCTGGGCGGCTTTGGAGAGGCCCACCGGGCCGATCAGCGCCGTCCACACTTCGAGGTTGACGTTGGTCACGCCGGCATCGGCCAGCGGCGGCACCTCGGGCACAAGAGAAGAGCGCCCGCCGGCAAGGCCGATCGCCCGAAGCTTTCCCGACCGCACATGCGGCATGGCCACGCCGGGCGGGATCAGCGCCATCTGGATCTGGCCGCCCAGCATGGCGGTCACCACCTGCGGGTTGCCGGCGAAGGGCACGTGAACAGGTGTGACGCCGGGCATGCGGCTTTTCAGCAGTTCCATGCCCAGATGTGCGACCGAGCCGTTGCCRACTGAACCATAGTTCCATTGGCTGCCGCCCTGGCGTGCGGCAGCGAAGAATTCGGCGCCACCGGGCTGGCTCGCAGGCGCTACCAGCACCAGCGGTGCGGTGGTCAGCAATGAAATGGGCGCAAAGTCTTTGGCCGGGTCATAGGGCAGTCTGGAGTACAGCAGCTTGGCCGAGGTCAGGTTGCCGTTGATGACGACGCCCAGCGTATGGTCGTCAGTGGCTTTGGCGACCTGGTCGGCCGCGATGTTGCCTGACGCGCCGGGTCTGTTTTCCACAATCACGGGTTGGCCGAGGGCGTGGCTCAGGGGTTCGGCCAGGCTGCGCGCCGCCATGTCGGGCGTAGAGCCGCCCGGAAACCCCACCAGGATGCGCACCGGCCTGGTCGGCCAGGCCGCATCTTTTAAGTCTTTTGGAGATGCAGCCCACGAGGGATAAG
>NZ_JBFUGX010000293.1:0-5191 GCF_056402675.1 Polaromonas sp. P3_C2
CTTCTTCCCCACGACAGCCGGCTCCAAAATCCTGGAAAACTACCGCAGCCCCTTTGATGCAACTGTGGTGGGCAAGCTCGGCGCAGCCGGCATGGTCACGCTGGGCAAGCTCAACTGCGACGAGTTCGCCATGGGCTCGGGCAACGACAACAGCGCCTACAAGCCGGTGAAGAACCCCTGGGACCTGGAACGCATTCCGGGCGGCTCCTCGGGCGGTTCGGCGGCCGCCGTTGCGGCCCGCCTGGTGCCCGCCGCGACCGGCACCGACACCGGCGGCTCGATCCGCCAGCCCGCGTCGCTCACCGGCATCACCGGCATCAAGCCCACCTACGGCCGCTGTTCACGCTACGGCATGGTGGCCTTTGCCTCCAGCCTGGACCAGGCCGGCCCGATGGCGCGCAGCGCGCTCGACTGCGCCCTGCTGCTCTCCAGCATGGCCGGGCCCGACCCCGACCGTGACTCCACGTCGCTGGACCTGCCCATCACGGACTACGCTACTGATTTGATAGCTGCCGGCGCAGAACCTGCGGGCGCAAAACCGTTAAAAGGCTTGAGAATCGGGCTGCCCACGCAATTCTTCGGCTCGGGCTGCGCACCTGACGTGCTGGCCGCCGTGCGCGCCGCGCTGGGTGAATATGAAAAGCTGGGCGCCACATTGATTGACGTGAGCCTGCCGCTCACCGAACTCTCCATTCCCGTGTATTACGTGATCGCGCCGGCCGAGGCCAGCAGCAATTTGAGCCGCTTTGACGGCGTGCGCTATGGCCACCGCGCCGCCAACTACACCGACCTCAACGACATGTACAAAAAGTCGCGCTCGGAAGGCTTTGGCGACGAGGCCACGCGCCGCATCATGATCGGCACCTATGTGTTGTCGCACGGCTACTACGACGCCTACTACCTCAAGGCGCAGAAAATCCGCCGCCTGATCGCGCAGGATTTCCAGACCGCCTTCACACAGTGCGACATCATTGCAGGCCCCGTTTCACCCACCGTCGCGTGGAAGATCGGCGAGAAATCCGATGATCCGGTGGCCAACTACCTGGCCGACATCTACACGCTGTCATCCAGCCTCGCCGGCTTGCCTGGCATGAGCGTGCCCGCAGGCTTTGGCGCGGGCGGCATGCCCGTCGGCCTGCAGTTAATCGGCAACTACTTCAAGGAAGCGCAACTGCTGGGCGCCGCGCACCAGTTTCAGTTGGCTACCGACTGGCACCTGCGCCAGCCCCCAAGCCTTTGAGTGATTTGACATGAGCCAGACCCAATCCACCGTCAACCCTTTCGCCGAAATGCAAGCCGGCCGCCCCACCGGGCCGCTGGTGCAAGGTTACGAAGTCATCATCGGCTTTGAGACCCACACGCAGCTCACCACGCAATCGAAAATTTTCAGCCGCGCCTCTACCGCGTTCGGCGCCGAGCCGAACACACAGGCCTGCGCCGTGGACCTCGCCCTGCCCGGCGCCCTGCCGGTAATGAACAGGGGTGCTGTGCAGCGCGCCATTGAGTTCGGCCTGGCCGTCAATGCGCACATCGCCGAGCAAAGCGTGTTCGCACGCAAGAATTACTTCTACCCTGACCTGCCCAAGGGCTACCAGATCAGCCAGTTCGAGATTCCGGTGGTGCAAGGCGGCAGCGTCGAGTTTTTCCTGGACGGCGAGGAACGCGCGGTGCGCCTGGTGCGCGCCCACCTTGAGGAAGACGCGGGCAAGTCGCTGCACGAAGATTTCATTGGCATGAGCGGTATCGATTTGAACCGCGCCGGCACGCCGCTTCTCGAAATCGTGACCGAGCCCGACATGCGTTCGTCCGCTGAGGCGGTGGCGTACGCCAAGGAGCTGCACAAGATCGTCACCTGGATCGGCATTTGCGACGGCAACATGCAGGAAGGCAGCTTCCGCTGCGATGCCAACGTGTCGGTGCGCAAACCCGGTGCCGAGTTGGGCACCCGCCGTGAGATCAAGAACCTGAACAGCTTCAAGTTCATGCAACAGGCCATTGACTATGAAGTGCGCTGGCAGATCGAACAGATTGAAGACGGCCATGTGATTCAGCAGGCCACGGTGTTGTTTGATCCGGACACGGGCGAGACGCGTTCGATGCGAACCAAGGAAGATGCCGCGGACTACCGCTACTTCCCTGACCCGGACCTGCCGCCGCTGGTGATCGGCCGTGACTGGGTGGAGAAAACCCGCTCCGACATGTCAGAACTGCCGCGCGTGATGGCAGCGCGCTTTGTGGCTGATTACGCCCTGCCCGAATACGATGCCGGCCAACTCACGCAAAGCAAAGCCACTGCCGCCTATTTCGAAGCGGTGGCAACACTCAGCAAACAGCCCAAGCTGGCCAGCAACTGGGTCATGGGCGAGTTGTCGCGGCGGCTGAACAGTGAAGAAAAATCGATTGAAACTTCCACCGTCAGCGCTGCGCAACTTGCCGCCCTGATTGGCCGGATTGCGGACGGCACGATTTCCAACAATGCTGCCAGGCAGGTGTTTGATGCGTTGTGGACCGGCGAAGGCCAGGACGTAGACGCCATCATCGAAGCCAAAGGCCTCAAACAGATGAGCGACACCGGCGAGTTGGAAAAGATCATCGATGATGTTCTGGCCGCCAACGCCAAAAACGTCGAAGAGGTCCGGTCGGGCAATGCCAAAGCCATGAACGCACTGGTCGGTCAGGCCATGAAAGCCACCAAAGGCAAGGCCAATCCGGCCCAGGTGAACGAGTTGCTCAAAAAGAAGCTGGGCTGACCGTTCTGACGGAGTTAACAACAGCCCAGGGGCGAGCCGCTAATTTTTTGCGGCGCCAGCAACACCACTGGCCGCAATGGCAGGCGCGCCGGCAACGGCCCACAGCTGCTTGAGCTTGACCAGCTCTTCGTCAAACCGCTGGTTGACGCGTTTTTTTTCCTGCTCCTGGTCCAGGATGAACTTCTTCTGCACCAGAGCGCTGTTGTCGTTTTCCTCGATCCTGCGTTTCAGCGCAGGAGGTGCCTTGGCGGGGTCTTTCGCGTAGAACTCGAGCTCGCTGTTGATGCTCTTGCGCTGCGCGGCCAGTTCCACCGTTCTTTTGCTCGCAGCCTTGATGACCTCATCGATCTGGGCCAGCGCGGTGACGCGTTCCTGGTCGTGCACTTCCCGGCGCGGATAGCGCAGCAACAGGGCGCGGTCACGCCGTTTTTCCTCGGCTTCGCGTGCGCGCACTTCGGCTGCGGCCTTCTCTTTTTCCTCGAGGGCGGTGCGCTCCTGCACGGTCAACGACGGGCCCACCTGGCGCTTGACCAGGCCGGTGGGGCCCAGTTCCTGTTGCGTGCGGTCTATGCATTCAATGATCGGGCGATCTGCCGTGATCTTGCGGCCCTTGCCGTCAACACAGGTGTAGATGTTTTGCGCTGCGACGGGGACGGCCAGGCACATGAGTGAAACACAGATGACCGTGAACAGGGTTCGCAGGAGCAATTCGAATCCTTAATTGACGCCGTATCGTTCCCGATAGGCCAGCACCGACTGGTAGTGCGCTTGCAAAGATAACGTTTCAGGAGCGCTTATAGCCGACGTGCCGCCCTGCCTGGAGAGATACTGCAGCAAGTCGGTCAGGCGCGCAATCGCACAAACCTGCAACCCCAACTGATTCGTAACATATTGCACAGCACTGTGGTTCACATCCACACCGTTTTCGGTGGCCTTCTCCTGCCGGTCCAGCGCCAGCGCCACAGCGTGGGGAATGGCCCCGGCTGCCCGGATGATGGCAATGGATTCGCGGGCGGCGGTGCCTGCGGACATCACGTCGTCAATGATCAGCACACGGCCTTTGACGGGTGCGCCGACCAGCGTGCCGCCTTCGCCATGGTCCTTGGCCTCCTTGCGGTTGTAGGCAAACGGAAAATTGCGCCCCAGCCGCGCCAGCTCGACGGCCACCGCGGCAGCCAGCGGAATGCCCTTGTAGGCGGGCCCGAAAATCATGTCGAATTCAAGACCGCTGCGCTCTTCTTCGGCCAGCAGGTGGCGCGCATAGAATTGCGCCAGCCGGCCCAGCTTGGCCCCGTCGTCAAACAGGCCGGCATTGAAAAAATAGGGGCTCATGCGCCCGGCCTTGGTCTTGAATTGCCCGAAGCGCAGCACGCCTGATTCGACGGCAAACTGCACGAATTCCTGTGCCAGCGCACCGTCCGCAGAATGCGCTTCGTCCTTGTTGTCCAGTTTCCCTGCCGTGCTCATTTGAAAGTCCCATGTTTAAATTAACCAGCCTCAACCTCAACGGTATCCGCTCCGCAGCCAGCAAGGGGTTGCTGGACTGGGTTGCACAATCCATGCCGGATTGTATTTGTGTGCAGGAGCTCAAGGCCCAGGCCGCCGACATGAGCGGCCGGTTCGAGGAAATCGCCGGCATGAAAGGCCATTTTCATTTCGCCGAGAAAAAAGGCTACTCCGGGGTCGGCGTGTACACGAGGCACGAACCCAGCGACGTCATCGTGGGCTACGGCTCCGCCGAATTCGATGCCGAAGGACGTTATGTGGAACTGCGCTTTGACAGACCCGGGCGCAAGCAAAGCCCCAAGCTGTCCATCATCAGCTGCTATTTCCCGAGCGGCTCTTCGGGCGAGGAACGCCAGGCCGCCAAGTTCCGCTTCCTGGCCGAGTTTTATCCGCGCCTGCTGGCCCTGAAGGAAACGCGCGACTTCGTGCTGTGCGGCGACATCAATATCGCGCACCAGGAAATCGACCTGAAAAACTTCAAGGGTAATAAGAAGAACAGCGGCTTCCTGCCCGAAGAACGCGCCTGGATGACCGAGCTGCTGCGCGATGCCGAGCTGGCCAACGAAGCCGCACAGGAGCTGACACAGCGCACAGGCCCCTCGGTCAAGGGCGGCGGTATGGTCGATGTCTACCGAAAGCTGCAGCCCACAGCCACGGACGCGGCCTACACCTGGTGGAGCAACCGCGGCCAGGCCTATGCCAAGAACGTAGGATGGCGGCTGGACTATCACCTCGCCACCCCGGCGTTTGCCGCGCTGGCCCGCAGCGAACATATCTACAAGGAACAGCGGTTTTCCGACCACGCACCCATGAGCGTGGACTATGAGTTTGGACTTTGACCCCCGCCCAGGCTCACTGCGTGTAGCCTGTCCCCCCCTTCCAGGGGGCGGCGCCTGCGGTCTGGCAAAGCCAGTCCCGCGGCCCCTGCTGGTGAA
>NZ_JBFUGX010000294.1:0-5184 GCF_056402675.1 Polaromonas sp. P3_C2
GGCAAGGCCGTGACCGTCACCGGCTACACGCTGGGCGGTGCCGACGCCGGCAATTACACCGTGGTGCAACCCACCAGCTTGACCGCCAACATCACACCGGCCAGCTTGACTGTCAGCGGTGTGAGTGCAAACAACAAGGTCTATGACACCGCCACCACGGCCACGCTGAGCGGAACAGCCGCCGTTACGGCCCTGGGTGGCGATACCGTGACCGTGGGCGGTACCGGCAGCGGAAATTTCGTCAACAAGAACGTGGGTAACGGCAAGGCCGTCACCGTCACCGGCTACACCCTCGGCGGCGCCGATGCCGGCAACTACACCGTGGTGCAGCCAACAGGTGTCACGGCCAACATCACGCCTGCCAGCCTGGCCATTACGGGTGTAGGCGCGAACAACAAGGTCTACGACACCACCACCACCGCCACGCTCAATGGCACCGCAAACGTCGCGGCACTGGGCGGCGACGTGGTGACGGTTGGCGGTGGCAGCGGCACCTTCGCCGACAAGAATGTGGGCAATGGCAAGGCTGTGACGGTCAGCGGCTACACACTGGGTGGAGCTGATGCAGGCAACTACACCGTGGTGCAGCCCACCGGCGTCACGGCCAACATCACGCCGGCCAGCTTGACTGTCACGGGTGTAGGCGCAAACAACAAGGTCTACGACACCACCACCACCGCCACACTCAATGGCACGGCGGCGGTCACAGCTCTGGGCGGCGATACCGTGACGGTGGGCGGCACGGGCAGCGGCAATTTCAACAACAAGAACGTGGGCAACGGCAAGGCCGTCACCGTCGCCGGCTACACGCTGGGCGGCGCCGATGCGAGCAACTACACCGTGGTGCAGCCCACCGGCGTCACAGCCAACATCACGCCGGCGAGCCTGGCTGTTACCGGCGTAGGCGCAAACAACAAGGTCTACGACACGACCACCACCGCCACACTCAATGGCACAGCAAACGTCGCGGCCCTGGGCGGCGATACCGTGACGGTGGGCGGTACCGGCAGCGRCATCTTTGTCAACAAAAACGTGGGCAACGGAAAGGCCGTGACAGTCACGGGCTACACACTGGGCGGCGCCGACGCCGGCAACTACACCGTGGTGCAGCCCACAGCTGTCACGGCCAACATCACGCCAGCCAGCCTGGCAGTCACAGGTGTGGGCGCCAACAACAAGGTGTATGACACCACCACCACGGCTACCCTCAATGGCACCGCAGGTGTTGTTGCCCTGGGCGGTGATGTCGTGACGGTGGGCGGCACCGGTAGCGGAACCTTCGCCAACAAGAATGTAGGCAATGGCAAAGCTGTGACCGTGACCGGCTACACGCTGAGCGGCGCCGACGCCGGCAACTACACCGTGGTGCAGCCCACTGCCGTTACGGCAAACATCACGCCGGCCAGCCTGGCGGTGACCGGTGTAGGGGCAAACAGCAAGGTGTATGACGCGAGTACTGCAGCCACCCTCAATGGCACGGCCGCTGTGGCTGCTTTGGGCGGTGACGTGGTGAGTGTGAGTGGCGGTAGCGGCACTTTTGYTGACAAGAATGTGGGCAATGGCAAGGTCGTGACCGTGGCCGGCTACACCTTGGGCGGAGCCGACGCCGGCAACTACACCGTGGTGCAACCTGCCGGTGTTACGGCAAACATCACACCAGCCAGCCTGGCCGTCACGGGCGTCGGGGCAAACAACAAGGTCTACGACACCACCACCAACGCCACGCTTAACGGAACGGCGGGGGTCACAGCCCTGGGCGGTGACGTGGTGACTGTGGGTGGTACCGGCAATGGCGCTTTCGTCAACAAAAACGCGGGCAACGGCAAAGTCGTGACGGTGACCGGCTATACGCTGGGCGGGGCCGACGCCGGCAACTACACCGTGGTGCAACCTACAGGTGTCACGGCAAACATCACACCGGCCAGCCTGGCTGTCACCGGTGTAAATGCGCAGAACAAGGTTTTTGACGGTACGACTGCGGCCACCTTGGGTGGTACCGCCGCCGTGGCGGCCCTGGTCGGTGACGTGGTTAGCGTCAGCGGCGGCAGCGGTGCTTTTGCCAACGCGAATGTGGGTAACGCAAAGCCCGTGACCGTGACAGGCTATACCCTGGGCGGGGTTGACGCGGCCAACTACACGGTGGTGCAACCGACCGGGCTGACGGCATCCATCACTCCCTTGCCTGTCACAGCTGTGCCCGCACGGGCGGGAACGCTTGGGCGGGGGGGCGCCGATGATGGTGCCGACGCCGCCATGCAACAGGCCGTGGATGGGACACGCTCCAAATCCGGCCTGATCGAGGTATCGCCCATCCTTCGGGTAACTCGCAGCGCAAGCGCCGATGCCTCCGGTGGAGACGAACTGGTGGTTTCCGGTGGGGCCGTCGAGGTGCTGCAGGATGTGGTTGCCACAGTAAGAAAAGATCCGCGCCTGCATATCGTTGACGGCGGCGTGCAGCTGCAAAACGGTGTGCTGGCCGCTCAAAAATAAATACGGCTACCCCACAAAAGTTTCCCCATGAAATGCAACGTATCCGGTAAGCACGCTGTGCTGCTGTTGGCAGCCGCGCCCCTGTTCGCGGTCCAGGCGGCTGATCCGCTGCCGGTTGATATCGGCACCATCCTCCGGCAGGTCCAGCCGTCCCAGCAAGCCGTCCCATCGCCCCGCGGAGAAAGGCCGCCCCTCAGCAATGAGGGGAATATCCCGCCGCCACCTGTGCGTCCCGCCGTGACGGTGGATGTCAAATCGATCAACATCATCGGCAACACCCTGTTTGAGACAGCCACGCTGCATGCACTGGTGGCCGATGCTGAAGGCAAAAGCCTGACGCTTGACCAGCTCGACGAAATGGCGGGGCGCATAGGCCAGTATTACCACAGCAGGGGCCAGACCTTTGCCCGGGCCGTGGTGCCTGCGCAGGTGATCCAGTCGGGCGTTGTTCGCTTTCTGGTGGTCGAGGCGCGCTACGGCAAGGTCGGCGTCAACAACCAGACGCGCGTGAACGACCTGCTGCTGCAGGCGACGGTAGCGCCGCTGCAAAACGGGCAGCCAGTCGACCAGGCCCTGCTGGACAATTCCCTGCTGTTGCTGTCGGACATACCCGGCGTGGTGGTGCAGGCAACCTTAAGACCCGGCGACGGGATGGGCACCTCCGATCTGAGTATCGATACCACGCCCGGCCYGGCGGTTTCAGGAAGCCTGGTTGTGGACGACTACGGCAACAGCTATACAGGAAGAGCCCGCCTGGGCGGTACGGTGTACGTCAACAACCCTTTGAAGCATGGCGATGTCCTGAGCCTGAGCGGCCTGAATTCCGGGAAGGGGCTGAGCTACGGACGGGTGGGCTACGAATCATTGTTGAACGGCCAGGGCACCCGCGCAGGAGCCGCCTATTCCTTGCTGGATTACAAAATTGGCGGGTCTCTTGAGATACTTGGCGCGCATGGTTCCGCCGAGACCGGCAGCCTCTGGGGCAAGCATCCGCTGGTGCGAAGCCAGACGGTCAACCTCTATGGACAGATTCAATACGACACGGTGCAGTTGCGCGAGCGTGTAGACGTGGCGGGAATAAAAACAGACCGGCATCTCGACTCCTGGACGTCGAGCCTGACCGGGGACTGGCGGGACACCTTGCTGTCCGGCGGCATCAATACCTGGAGCCTGGGATGGACCCGGGGCAGGGTGGTTTTTGACGCTACAGAGGCGCAGCTGGACGATGCGGCCAGCGCACGAACGCAGGGCTGGTTTTCAAAGGCCAATCTGGGCTTCTCCCGCTTGCAGCGCCTCGGGCAAAACAGCACGCTGCATTTTTCATGGGCAGGCCAGTGGGCAAACACCAACCTCGATTCGTCACAAAAAATGTCCGTGGGCGGGCCCTATTCGGTGCGTGCCTACGATGTGGGTGCGTTGTCGGGTGATACGGGTTACCGCACAAGCGTCGAGYTGCGCTACGACCTGGGGCAGGTTGTCGGCGGCAAGCTCCAGGCGGTGGCGTTCTGGGACGGTGCCTACCTGAAAGTCAATCAACGACCCTGGGTGACAGGTGCCAACAGCGCAACGCTCAGCGGAGCGGGGGTTGGCCTTGACTGGACCGGGCTCAACCAGTGGCGGGCCCGTGCCTACCTGGCCTCGCCCCTGGGGTCGACACCCGAGCTGGTCAGGACGACAGATTCAACGCGTATGTGGACCGAGGTCGCCTACCGGTTTTGAAGGCTGCGCTGCTCGTGCCCATTCCTGGCTTGTCGTGCGGGGCTGTCAAATCGCGTAGCCCTGTAGTGCTATTAAATCAATAGCTGCTTGCGCTTTACCTGTATGGGCTACAACCTATTTTGTTGTAAAAATCAGATGCCCGCAGGCTTCTTGAGCGTCAGCATCCTGTCCTGGGCCTTGAGCACAATGGTTTTGACTTCTGCACCCTGCAGCACCGTCAGCCTGACTTCCGCGTCGGGTGCGGGCCGGTCCCACAGCTTTTTATAAAAAGCTTCGAGCGTGGCCACCTTGGCGTCGTCTACTGCCAGCACCACGTTGCCCGCCTCCAGCCCGGCCAGGTCCGCAGGGCTCTCCTTGCTGACCCGCAGGATCTGTATGCGCCCGCCCTGGTCATTGGAGGTGATGCCGAGCCATGGCCTGCGGCTTTTCATGCTGGCGCCTGAACGCTGCAGCTCCGCGAGGATGGGACGCAGCAAATCCACCGGCACAAACATATTGCCCGGCAGGCGGCGGTTTTCGCCTGTGGCATCGGACACCAGCAGCGAGCCTATGCCCATCAACTCACCTTTCTGGTTGAAGAGCGGGGCGCCGCTGTGGTTGCCGCCACTGGCCATGATAGGTGGGCTGGTGAACAGCGCCGATTCGATGTGGTATTCCCAGCTGCCGGAGAACGCGCGCCGGCTGACCAGCCGGGTCATGCTTACGTCGCCGTCCTCATCAGCCTGCGGGCCGGTGACGGCCATCAGCGGTTCGCCGGGCTGCAGGTCTTTACCGTTGCCCAGCGCTGCCACGCCCACACCGCGCAGTGGCAGCAAGGGGCGCAACAGCCCGAAGCCGGTGGCCAGGTCATAGGCAACGGCGCGCGCCGGCAAGGTGCGGTTGTCTTGCGTCACGATCTCGATGTGTTCGGCTTCCAGCATCAGGTAGCCGATGGTGAGGATGAGCCCGTCCTGGTTGATTTGCACACCTGAGCCG
>NZ_JBFUGX010000295.1:0-5182 GCF_056402675.1 Polaromonas sp. P3_C2
GCCCGAGGGGGCTATACCCACGCCCATGGCGGGCCTGGGCGTGACGGCCCTGGCCAGCGGCCTGGACCATCCGCGCTGGGTCTACGTGCTGCCCAACGGTGACGTGCTGGTGGCTGAAAGCAATGCGCCGCCCAAGCCCGAAGACGGCAAGGGTATCCGCGGCTGGTTCATGAAAAAGGTGATGGGCCGGGCCGGCGCTGGCGCGCCCACGGCCAACCGCATCACCCTGCTGCGCGACGCCGACGGCGACGGAAAGGCCGAAAGCCGCAGCGTGTTTCTGGAAAACCTCAACTCGCCTTTCGGCATGGTGCTGGTGGGCAACGATTTCTACGTGGCCAACACGGATGCCGTTATGCGCTTTCCTTACCAGCCGGGCCAGACCCGCATCACGGCGGCGCCCGTCAAGGTGGTCGACCTGCCGGCCGGCCCCATCAACCACCACTGGACCAAAAATATCATTGCCAGTCCGGACGGCAGCAAGCTGTATGTCACTGTCGGCTCCAACAGCAATGTGGGAGAACGCGGCATGGAAGCCGAAACCGGCCGCGCCGCCATCTGGGAGGTCGATGCCAAAACCGGCAGCCACCGCGTGTTTGCCTCGGGCCTGCGCAACCCCAACGGCATGGGTTGGGCACCCGGCAGCGGCGCACTCTGGACGGTGGTGAACGAGCGCGACGAGATCGGCAGCGACCTCGTGCCCGACTACCTGACTTCCGTGCGCGACGGCGTGTTTTACGGCTGGCCATACAGCTATTACGGCCAGAACGTGGACGACCGCGTCAAGCCGCCGCGTCCGGACCTGGTGGCGCAAGCGGTTTCACCCGACTACGCGCTGGGCTCCCATGTCGCGCCATTGGGCATGGTGTTTTCAGAAGGCAATGCGCTGCCGCCATCACTGGCCATGGGAGTTTTTATCGGTGAACACGGTTCCTGGAACCGCGTGCCGCACAGCGGGTACAAGGTGGTGTTCGTGCCTTTTCGCCAGGGCTTGCCGGCTGGTTTGCCGGTGGATGTGCTCACGGGTTTCCTGAGCCCCGAAGGCCATGCCTACGGCCGGCCGGTGGGCGTGGCGATGGACAAGCGCGGCGCGCTGCTGGTGGCTGACGATGTGGGCAACGTGGTCTGGCGGGTCAGCGCTAGCCAGCTGAAATAGGAGGTTCGGGTTTCTTGAAGAAAAAATGCCTGAAACCCTTATGTGATGAGCGCAAGCAGCTATTGATTTAATAGCAATCATGCTGCCTGAAATCGCATCAGGCGGTCGGCAACACCATGTCGGCGGTGCCCGGGCAGACCCAGCGGGGGTGTTCCCGCGAGGTGTCTATGCACCCGCCTGATGCATACACGCCCTTGGGTTCACGCATGCGCAGCATCAGTTCCAGGATTCGCGCCGTCTCGGCCGGGTCGGTGCTGGAGGACTTGACGCCGGCTTCCACGATGCTTTCATTGATACGCAACTCGCCGGCTTCGTCGGTGTAGGTGGCATACCGCCAGTGAAACAGCTCCAGGCATTTGGCCGTCAGGGTGTAGGGCTGCTCGCGCTTCCAGAAGTTGGTGAACTGCCCGTTGCCGATATAGAACACCCAGGAGCCTTCATAACCCGAAACGTCCGAGGAGTGTTCATCGGGGTTTCGGAACCAGAGGCGGTCGCCGGGCACGTAATACTTGGGCGGCAGCGGTTGTTCCATCGTGCCGTATTCGCGCAGGAACACGTCATGGAATTTGCCCGACATGATGGCGCGGCGCTCCCAGCGCTGCTGCAGCGCRGCCAGCAACGGCGGGTTGCAGGTTTCGAGTTCCTGCGCGATGGCCAGCAGGATCACGTATTCGGTCGCGCGGTAGCAGGAAAAGGAATACAGCTTGCCCGAGGCCTCGGGTTGGGTGGCTTTTTCCAGGGCGGGAATCAGTGCGTGACCGGGCTTGACGGTAAAGCCAGCGTCTTCCGAGTAGACCCAGCAGTCCTCCGGCCGGTTGACTTCGGTGGTGTGGAATTCCAGTGCAGTCTTGCGTGCGGCCAGCACGATGTTGCGGCGTATGCGCACTGCCGATGCCAGCTCCGCATGGCTGGGAAATTCAAAGGCGACCGGGCTGAGCAGCATGGCCAGAAGAATCTCCCGTTCCAGGTCTTCGCTGTCGTTCAGCGTATCCAGCTGCAGCCGTTCCGCCAGGCCCAGGGTATCCAGGCCGGGCGCCCATTGTGCGGCGAGGCCTTCCGGCAGGCAAAAGCTTCTTGCGGCGGTGGAGCCCGGAAAAATCTCACTGGTTTCCACGGCGTCCTGCAGACCGAGCTTTTCAAGCTGCACCAGGAAACTGTAGGTGGAAGCCGCTAGCGCGCCGGTTGTTTCACCGTGAAGGTGAATTCCGACAGGACGAAGACTGGGCATCAGGGCGGCGGTCATGTTGCCGCAAAGTATCTTTGCTTGTGGTCGATTCGGCAATGGCGGAAAAACCACGAAGCCGGCTGCTCGCGGGCACTGTCAGGCGTAAGTGATCCAGCTTGCGTGTTCGGGCGCGTCCAGGTGCGGCAAGGTGTTGTAGGTCACCAGCATGTGCCGCTTGGGCGTAAAGGCAAACTCGGTAAGTGAGCAGTTGCGTATGCGCAGGTTCAGCTCTATCGTGGTTTCAGGGCTGGTGCCCAGCACATGGCCCACTGCGGTCGAGATGGGCCCGCCGCTGGAAACCAGCAGCACATTGCCGGTGTAACTGGCACGAATGTGGTCCAGGACAGAAGTTACACCCTCAACAAACCCGATGTAGCTTGGCATGCCCTGGGGGCTGACGACGCCGGCCATCCACTGTGCCAGCCCGTCACGCAGCAGCCGGAAGTGGCCGCGGTATTCCTCGGGCGTGGTGGGTTTTTCGAGCTTGTGCGGGTGGATGGCACCGATGACGGCGTGGCTGTCATATTCATTGAGCCCCGGGCGCTGTGTGGCTTGCATGGTGATGCCCATGCCTTCACAGATCCCTGCAAAGGTATTGATCTGGCGCTGCAGCGTGCCGGTGAAAGCGGCGTCAAAGGTGATGCCCTTGTACTTGAAGTACTCGCCCAGACGCACGCTTTGCTGGCGCCCCATGGGGCTGAGCACGTCGTAGTCGTCTTCGCCAAATGAGGCCTGGCCATGGCGCACGAGGTAGAGGGTTCCCATGGGTAAATTGTGGCGCGCTGCCCCCCTGCGTTTAGTCTCGCGCGCGACTGGGTGTTCGAGTGTCGAGGCCTCAGCCAAAAAACGCAGCCCCGCCAGCAGGGGCCGTGGAACCGGCTTTGCCGGGCCGCAGGCGCAGCGCCCCCTCGGGGGGCAGCGCACTACGCGAAGCGAGAAGCGTGGGGGCCGGCAGCTAGCACCTTGGCGACAATAGCCGTGTCCACATTCCCGCCGCACAGCGTCGTGCCCACTACCAGGCCCTTGAGTTGCTCGCGCTCCTGCATGGCCGCGGCAAAGCTGGCCGCGCCCGCGCCTTCGGCCACGTTGTGCGTGTCGGCATAGAGGTCGCGCATGGCCTGGGCCACTTCGTCGTCCGTCACCTTCACGATGCGCTCCAGGTGCGGCAGCAAGACATCCAGCGCGGCCTGGTCCGCGACGCGGCACGCCATGCCGTCGGCCAGGTAGGTGGTCACCGGTGCTTCAATCACGCGCCCCGCGGCCAGCGAGTCGGCGTAGGTGGTGGCGTGCGCGCTGACCACGCCCACGATGCRCAGCTTGCGGCCCAGCGCCAGCTTGGCGGCAACGGCCGAACACGCGCCCGAGCCCTGGCCTATCGGCACATACACCACGTCGAGTTGCGGCACTGCCAGCATGAATTCCCACCAGTAGGTGCTGACGCCGCGCAGTAAATCCGCATGAAAGCTCGGCACCATGTGGGCGCCGCGTTCGGCAGCCAGCCTCTTCGCAAACTCGCGGCTTTCCTGGAAGTCGTTGCCATGCTCGATCAGTGTGACGCCCAGCGCGCGCATGGCGGCGTTTTTCTCCACTGAGTTGCCGTGCGGAACCACGACGGTGCAGGGCACGCCGTGCGCGCGGGCGGCCCAGCCTATGCTTTGGCCGTGGTTGCCGCGCGTGGCACTGACGGCTTCTCGCGGCAGCTCGCCGCGTTGCTTGAGCGCTTCAAAGTAGGTGAGTCCGCCGCGCAGCTTGAATGCGCCCACCGGCGTGTGGTTCTCGTGCTTGATCCAGCAGTCGGTGCCCAGCCGCTGGCTGGACAGGCCCCAGCGGTATTGCGGCGTGGCCTGGAATTCGCGGTAGACGACACGCGCCGCGTCTTCAATCTCCTGCAGCGAAGGCAGCATGCTGTTCCCCAGCTGCGGCTTGTGGTCGAGTACGGCGCTCATTGGGTGGTCTCCGCTCTGCGAGCTGCGGCATTCGCCTTGGGAGCGGTCCGGCGGCTCATGCGGCCGCCCGCTTTTCAGTCAGCAGGCGCAGCGCCAAAAGGCCCAGCACCGTGCCCATCACGTAGCGCTGCACGCGCATCCAGCTGATATTGCGGTTGAGGAAACCGGCAATCGCCGCGGCGAAACAGATCAGCACCGTGTTCACACCCGTGCTGACGCTGATCTGCACGGCGCCCAGCGTCAGGCTTTGCAGCAGCAGGTCGCCGCGCTCGGGGTACAAAAACTGYGGAAAGAAGGAGAGATAAAACATGGCGACCTTGGGGTTGAGCAGGTTGGTCATAAAACCCATGAGGAAGAGCGTGCGCGGCGGGTCATGCGGCAGCTCGCGCGTTTCAAAAGGCGCCAGGCCCCCGGGCTTGACGGCTTGCCAGGCCATCCAGAGCAGGTAAGCGGCGCCTGCCACCTTGATGGCATCAAAGGCTAGCGGCACGGCCAGCAGCAGGGCCGTCAGACCGAAAGATGCCGCCAGCAGGTGCGCCACAAACCCCAGCGCCACGCCGCTGAGCGACACCAGCCCGGCGCGGGGGCCCTGGCACAGCGTGCGCGAGATGCAGTAAATCATGTTGGGCCCGGGCGTGAGCACCAGCACCAGGGCGGCGAGGGCAAACCAGGCGAGTTCTGTGCTCGTAAACATTCTCAGGCTCCTTTGGATTCCAGCGTGACGAGGCCGCGCGGCGTCTGCAGCGTGGCGATGAGATTGGGCGGGCCTTGCGCGAGGCCTACGCCAGCCAGCCCTATGGCTTCATAGCCGCCGCGCAGCGCGTCGGGACGCGGGTGGCTGGCGTGCAGCGATTGCAG
>NZ_JBFUGX010000296.1:0-5178 GCF_056402675.1 Polaromonas sp. P3_C2
GGGCGATCCGATCGCCGCGACCCAGTCGCCGACGGCGAGTTTGGAGGAGTCGCCTATCGGTGCTGGTGACAGTCCGGTAGCATCGATTTTGAGCAGGGCCACGTCCGTGATGCGGTCCAGTCCGACAAGCCTCGCGGGAAAATGCCGGCCGTCCTRCAGCCGCACCTGAGCCTCTTCCGCATCCCAGAGGACGTGCGCACTGCTGACGATGTAGCCATCAGCCGTGAGCACAAAACCGGAGGCCAGGTCACGCGCTTCGCCGCGTGCAAGACCGATGGGCTGCGGCCTTGCCAGCTGGTCGCCAAAAGTGTCTGGCGGGGCAAATTCGGGTTCCGGGTCGCCGCTGCCGCTGGGCACCCATGCGTTGATGGTGCTGATTTCCACGACTCCGGCGCCGCGGMTGGCTACGATAGCGCCGGCCGATACAGAGGCTCGACGAGTCAGTGGGTCGGCATGTGCCCCCTCCGACGCCAAAGCGGCGCACGCCACCAAGCTGGCAAGCAAAAGACGAGGAGGTTTCATGCGGCCATTGAACATGGCGTCAGCATCACGCCAATTGAGCCACCTCAAGTTCGCCTAAAAAAGAAGCAGAGCTATCCCGCTTTATGTAGCCGTGCCACACTGGGGACCGACTTCGGTGGCGGCACGGCCCGCCAGCATCTCCTCGATCCGGGCGAGCGAACCTATCAGTGCCTTCTTGCCGGCCTTCAGGACAAAACCGGTGGCAGCCTGCACCTTGGAGCCCATGGAGCCCGCGGGGAAGCTGTGGCCCAGCAGTTCGTGCGGGCTGACTTTTCCTTGGGCGCGCTGCGACGGCGTTCCCCAGTCCAGGTAAGCGGCGTCGACGTCGGTGGCAATCGCCAGGCGGTTGGCCCCCAATTCCTGCGCGAGCAGGGTGCTGGTCAGGTCCTTGTCGATGACGGCGTCTACGCCCTGCAGGGTGTGCCCGCCGGCCGCGCGCACAACCGGAATGCCACCGCCGCCCCGCGACGACCACCACGGCCTCATGCTGCAGCAGCCATCGGACCGGGTCCACGCCCAGCATACGTGTCGGCAGATTGGCAGTGGTGGGTCGAACCGGGGTAATCGGGGCCGTATGCCTACTGGACCAGCAGCACCGGCACGTCGACATCCGCCACCACGCGCTGGGCGGCGCTGCCGAGCAGGGCGCGGCCGAACAGGCCGTGGCCGTGTGTGCCCAGGACCAGCATGTGGACTTTTTCGCGCTTCGCCGCCTGCACGATTTGTGTGGCCGGTGTACCGGCGACCCAGGAGGCCCGGTACTGCACGCCGTGGCGCTTGAGGAAACGCTCGATCGGCTGCAGCACTTTGTCGGCCTCTTCCTGGTGCCAGGCGCGCACGGTGGCGGCGCCCAGCATGGTCTTGACGCGCGGGGTAACGGCGATCTGCACATTGAGCACGATGAGTTCCGCGTCGGGCCCCATAAGGGTTTCATGCGTGACCAGAAAGGCCAAGGCCTTTTTGGTGAACTTGCTGCCGTCAACGGCCAGAAGGACTCTCATGGTGTTCTCCGGAAGAAAGAAGGCGAAACGGTGCGCGCTCAGCGCAGGACCAGGACGGGAATGCTGCTGTGCGTAAGCACCTGCTGGGTCTCGCTTCCGAKCAGGATGCGGGAAATGCCCTTGCGGCCGTGCGAGGCCATCACGATGAGGTCGCACTTGTTCTTTTTAGCCGCGGCCAGGATGGAGGCCGCGACGAGGTCGGATTTGGCGATCACGGCCTTGGCTTTGACGCCAGAGGCCTCCGCGGACTTTTGCACCGCGTCGACAACGGCCTGGCCCTTATCGGCCCATTCTTTTTCGAAACGCCCGACTTCCTGCGGTGAAAGAGCGACACCACCCTCAAAAAAACTCATGGGGTAGCGGGGCACGACGTTGATTGCCACAAGACCGGCTTCCAGCGATGCGGCAAGAGCGACGGCCTCCTTGACCGCTTTTTTGGAAAGTGCGGAGCCGTCGGTGGCAACAAGAATGCGCTTGTACATGGTGTTCTCCTGTGTTGATGTGCCGCAGTCTAGGAGCGCCTCAGTACCGCAGGCTTGATTCACGTCAACAACACACTGCTGCACAGACCTTAGTTCTAATTGATGCCAATCTCGCTGGACGCCGTTGACCGAAAAGCAATCCTGCGAGCGGACTGCTTTGAAAAACGATGAGCAGATACGCATCTATCGCTGTATCGCAATGAGGTACAGGAATAAGATCGAATGGCAACAGCTGAGTCTGTACTCGTCTTTACCCTCTTCTGCGCTCAGTGACGTGATGCCAGGCTGCATTGTTTAGTCACAGTCGATAGGTCACCGTAGCCAAAGCTGGGAGTGTCAAATGATCAGGATTGTCATAGCCGACGACCACGCAATTGTGCGAGAGGGCCTCAAGCGCATTGTTTCGTCTATGGAAGACGTGGAAGTGGCTGGAGAGGCGGGGAACGGCACCGAAGTGATGCAACAGGTGCGTGGCTTGGCCTTTGACATACTGATTTTGGATCTCTCTATGCCGGGGCGCAGTGGCATGGAGCTGATTAAGCTGATCCGTAATGAAAGACCGCAATTACGGATGCTCATTTTGAGCATGCACCAAGAACTCCAATATGCTGTGAGAGCCATCAAGAACGGCGCCAGCGGTTACCTGACCAAAGAGAGCGCACCAGCTCAGTTGGAGCAGGCCATACGCAAGGTGGCTTCTGGTGGCGCCTTTATCAGTGCCGAGGTTGCCGAGCAGCTTGCATTGGGCGCTATGCCCGGAGGCCAAACAGCTTCGCACGACTGCCTGTCCAATCGCGAGTTTGAAGTCCTGCAATTCCTGGTGGCAGGCATTTCTATTACTAATATCGGCACGACATTAAATCTGTCGGTTAAGACCGTTAGCACTCACAAGGCCCATCTCATGCAAAAGATGGGTCTTCATAGTCAGAGCGAGTTGATCCGCTACGCGCTCAAGCACGGGCTGGCCGAACCGCTGGATACCTGAAAGCCGTCACAGCAGACACCAGGTGACCAGCATCTACATGGCTGGTGATGCATCGGTCTGTACTCAGCTGAGAGAAACCGACTCCAGATAGCAGGGCAGGTGGCAGGGCCAATGCAGTTCACGTTCGATCCGCTGGCGCATGGCGTCGGCCGCTGCTGGCTCGCCGTGGGTGATGAAGGTCTGCCTGGGCGCGGACTTGAAGCCGCGCAGCCAACCCATGATTTCAACCGCATCCGAATGGGCCGACAGGTCGTCCAGCAGCGCCACTTCTGCGCGCACCGGCACGTCCTGGCCGTGGATGCGCACCGAGGGCGCGCCGCCGGCGATGAGCGCGCCGCGCGTGCCGCCGGGCTGGAAGCCGGCAAACACGATGGTGTTGCGCTTGTCGGGCGCGAAGGCTTTGAGATGGTGGACCACACGTCCGCCGGTCGCCATGCCGCTGGCGGCGATGATGACCATGGGACCATGTTTGGCATTGAGCAGGCGCGACTCCTCGGGTGACTCGACGATGTGGGCGGTATGTGCCATGGCTTCGCACTCCGCGGGTGTCAGCCGCAGTTCGGCCTTGTGCTTGAGGTACACCTGCGTCGCTTTGGCCGCCATCGGGCTATTGAGATACACAGGCAGTTTGCGCGTAATCACGCCCTGGGTTTTGAGGATTTCAATGCAGTGCAGCAGGCTTTGCGCGCGCCCCACCGCAAAAGCCGGGATCACCACCACCCCGCCGCGCGCGGCCGTGCGGTTGATTACCTGGCCCAGCGCCAGCAGAGGGTCGGAGTCCTTATGTAGACGATCCCCATAAGTGGATTCCACCACCAGGTAGTCGGCGCCGTCCATCTGCGAAGGCGGCTTGAGCACAAGGTCGTTGGGGCGGCCTATGTCCCCGGAAAACAGGATGGAGCGCGAGCCGTTGTCCAGCCGCACAAAAGACGAGCCCACCATATGGCCCGAAGGTGTCAGGCTGGCGTTCAAGCCCGGCGCCGGGTGCCAGTGTTTGCCGCTGGGCACCGGGTGCAGCAGCTTGAGGCAGCGCAGCGCGTCCTCGCGCGTGTACAGCGGCAGGGCCGGTGCGTGCTTCGAAAAGCCGTGCCGGTTGGCGTATTCGGCTTCTTCTTCCTGCAGGTGGCCGGCGTCGGGCAGCAGGATGCGGCACAGGTCGGCCGTGCCCGGGGTGCAGAATACCTTGCCTTTGAACCCTTGTCGCGCCAGCAGCGGAAGGTAGCCGCTGTGGTCGATATGAGCATGCGTGAGGATCACGGCATCGATGCTGGCCGGGTCCACCGGTAACGGAGACCAGTTGCGCAGCCGCAGCGGCTTGTAGCCCTGGAACAGCCCGCAGTCGACCAGCACCGTGGACTCGCCGTGGCGGACCAGGTATTTGGAGCCGGTGACGGTGTCGGTGGCACCGAGGAATTGGATCTTCATAGCGCCAGCTTAGGCGCGTCGTAGACCGGCGCGTTTGATATAGCGCAGACAGTGCGCATTTTGAGACTTGGAGGGGGCGGCCCCTGATGCTGGATCAAGGTACCAGTACGGCGGCCCCGTTGAGCCGGCCGGCCCGCAGGTCGGCCAGCGCCTCGTTGTAGAACTGGAATACGAAGCCCACGTGCCTGCGCCTGTACCCGGTGAGTTCCGTATCGCCGGCGCCGTTGAGCGCATGGCCGTCGAATTCAAGCTCGCCGCTCGTGGGAACGTCCAGCCCGCCGATGATGTTCAGCAGCGTCGATTTCCCGCTGCCCGATGCGCCGAGAAGCACGATGAACTCGCCGGCCCGGACCTCCAGGTTCACGTCGCGAAGCGCGTGCACGGCGGTCTCGCCCGACCCGTAGGTCTTGCAAAGCCGGCGTACGGAGAGCACCGCTGGGCTGGACATGGGTACGGCGCGTGGTTCAGGCCGCCGCGGGGTAGCCGATGGTCTGTGACAGCAGCACCTGCTGGTCGTGCGTCAGGCCCAGCGCATCGGCGATCGCCGCTTGGTCTATCCACGCGCGTATCACCGCGCCCAGGCCGCTGCTGGCGGCGTAGAGGTAGGCGTTCTGCGCCATGGCCCCGGCCGCGACATGCGCATAGGCCTCGCGGCGGCCGGCGGGGATAAAGCGCATGCGCGCATGGTCAGCGACATAGACCAGGTCCAGCGGCGCATCGTCGACAAAATCCTGGTAGCCGGTGATGCGCCGCAGGTCGGCAC
>NZ_JBFUGX010000297.1:0-5173 GCF_056402675.1 Polaromonas sp. P3_C2
GCTGAAGGGCCAGTGCTGCGCCCAGGGCTATCGTTGCATGGCCGCAGAAGGGCACTTCGGATTCCGGCGAGAAATAGCGCACCCGCCAGCCGGCGCCGCTTGCAACGGCAAAAACTGTTTCCGAGAAGCCAAGCTCCGCAGCGATCCGCTGCATCTCACGGTCATCCGGAAATTGGCCGGCGATCATCACGCCGGCGGGGTTGCCGCCGGTGTTTCCGTCAGAAAAGGCTGCAATCTTCAAGACACTCATCGTTTTCCTTGTGAAATGGAAGGCGGGCTGCTTGCCTGTCCGGCGCAATTCATATTGCGCGCTGCCACCGCAGGCCGAAAGGCAATGCTCGCGGGCCGAACAAAAAATGCAGCACCCTGCGCATGTTGCCGCTGGTGGATCTGGACGAAGCATGCAGCAGCAGCGGGCGCATGGCCATCGCGCTGCCTTGCCCGGCCGTGCAGGTGAACCCGGTTTGGGCCTGGCGGGCTGCTGCGGCGTCCTTCGCCTGCATGCGGCCGTACAGGTGTGACCCCGGAACCACCCGCAGTGGACCGTCCCCCGGGCCGCAGGCATCGATGTGCAAACGCACCGCCACCAGCTGCTCCAGCACCTCGGCAGGCGGCTGGACATAAAGAATGCCTTCCTTCCTGGACCAGCCACTCAGGCTCGCGTGCTCTACGTGATCTGCCACTGGAATGCTCAGGTCCTGGTGCACCGGAACCAGCCAGTTGCGCGACGCCGACTTCTCGAAGTAGGTGCATTGCACAGCCGCAAAACCGGCCGGAACCAAGGGGGCCATTGACACGTGCCGGCGCACTCTTGCTGCGAGCGCCTGGCACCAGGCCTCCGACAGCAGGCAACGTGTTCCCGCCGAGTTGGCGGAAATCCCGGCAAGGCGCGAAGCGGCCGATTCACACTGGGCGGCAGTCAGCACCTGCGGAACAAGTGCGAAGCCCTGCGTGGTGAATGCGGCGTGGTCCATCCCGGCTTGTTTTGCAAAGAGGGGTTGAATGCTCACAGCATCGACTGAAACAGCAAAAGGTACTGGGGATGCTGCGAGACCGTGTTGTGGGAGGTTCCGGGCAGCATCTTCAGCACCGCTGTGCCATTCTTGAAGTGCGCGTGCAACTGGTCGGTGCTGGCTTTCGGAATGACTTCATCGTATTCGGCCGAAATCAGCAGCGTGGGCACGGTGACTTTGGCCGCGTACTTCCAGGACTCGAATTTATCGACAAGAAGCCAGGGGATGGGAAACCAGGGAAAGCGCTTCGCTGCCAGTTCCTCGATGCTGTTGTAGGGCGTCACCAGAATCAGGCGCGACGCCGGCCGCTGGCTGGCCACCCAGACCGCAACGCCTGAACCCAGACTCCTGCCAACCACAGTGACATCCGAATGCATCCGGCTGACATGGTCGAACAAGGCCAGGGCGTCGCTTTGAAGCGCCGCCTCGGTGGGGTTTCCGGTGCTTCCGCCATAACCGCGGTAGTGAAGCAGGTAGAGGGCATGGCCTGGAAAAGCTTCCGAGAAAGACGGCAAATTCGGCGAAACGTCTTCGGCATTGCCCCCGAAGTAAATGATGGCCTTGGGCCCGGCCGTTTGCCGGGCGGTGACCACGAGCGCCGCGTCGGGTGTCTGGAGGTGAAGCGTCGTGRCCGGGCCGCCCCATGACCTCGGCTGCGGGAAGTAGATCAGCGAACGCTGAAACGCAAACAACGCCGCGCAGATGCCCAGGTAAGCGAGCACAAGGGCGATCAAAAAAAACGTCATTGCACGTGCCATAAATGAAGGGAATGGATGTCGCAAAGCCCGGATGCCGGCCCGCTCACCACAGCTTGGCGCAATTGCCGCTGAACACCACGGTTCCGCTCGGGCTGGCGGGTGTGGCGCTGGTCTCCAGCGTTACCACCAGCTTGCTGACTTTGGACAGCAGCTTTTCCGAGGTGTCGGGCAGCATGGAAACCGCCGATCCGCTTGTAGGCACGGCGCCCAGCGAGAACGCCGGGCCATTGGCCGGCACCGCCCACAGCACCAGGGTTCCGGTGGCAGGTGGTGTGATCGGGCCTATGACCTTGACTGTCATGGTCTTGCCGTGGCGCAGCGAACTGGCCAGCAGCTTGCCGTTGCCCTGGGCGTCGGTGAGCAGGCCCACATAGCTTTGCGGCAGCCTTTCGCCGGAGCGCATCGCGATCTGGTCGCTGGACATGAACAGGGTGGGCATGGCGACAAAAAACACGCTTGCCGCGATCACGCCCGCGGCCAGGCCGCCGAAGCCGAAACCAGCAGGTTTGAGCCAGCCCAGCCAGGACGGTTTTGTTTGCGGCGCCTGTTGCGGCGCCGCAGGTTTGGTGCGTGCGGCGATCGCAGCCCACACCCTGGGAGACGGTTTGTGCGCCGGCACCGACATGGCGAGTTGACCCAGCCGGGCCTCCCATTGTGTGACGCGCACGCGCACATCAGCACGGTCGCGCTGCAGGCGCTCAAAGCGGCGGCGCGCGCCATCTTGCAGCGTACCCAGCACATAGGCCGATGCGAGGTGTTCGAGCAATTCGGGGCTGGAATATCTCATGACGCCACCACCCCTTGCGCCGCCAGGCAGCCCTTGAGTTTTTCGAGTCCGCGCCGTATCCAGGCTTTCACCGAGCCCAGCGGCGCGCCCATTTGTGCGGCCACTTCGGTATGTGACATGCCCTGGTAGTAGGCCAGCGCCAGGCTTTGGCGGTAGCTGCCTTCCAGTGCGCTCATGCAGCCTTCGATGTGCAGGGCCTCGGTGGCCTGTTCCAGCAGCTGCATGGCGCTGGGGGTGGGTGTGGCGGTGGTTTCGGTGTCTTCCTCATCCACATCACCGGAGTCGGGCAACTCGCTTTCCTTGCGGCGCGTGCGGGAGCGCAGGGCGTCCAGCGCCTTGTTGCGGACGATGGCAATCAGCCACGTCATGGGTTGAATGGTTTGCCCGTCTACCTCACTGCGGTAGCCGGTGGCATTTTTCCAGATGCTCACGTAAGCCTCTTGCAGCACATCTTCGGCCGCGTGTCCTTGTCCCAATATACGTACGGCAACGCCAAACAGATGCGTGTGGGTGCGTTCATAGACCTGCGCAAAGCAGGCGTGGTCGCCTTGCCCTGCGCCGGCAATCAGCGCCTGCAGGCTGCGGGTGTCCGTGTCGGGGGCCAGTTTCATGCGGCTGAGTATAGGGAGTTACGCCCAAGCGGCAAATCTTCCCCGACTATGGCATTTTTCTCAGAAAAACCTGCATCCAATCGGCGCTTGCTGTCGTTTGTCCCTGGTAGGCCGGGCGCCGCGCCGGCCCACGCCCCCTTCCGCCATGTGGTTGTTGGGACTTTTTTACTTTCTTTTAACCCGGAGACCTGTCAATATTTGCAGGACTCCTCTCAGGAGATCGCCATGACACCGATAGCAACCGCCACCCAACCCAGGCTTCACGCAGGCCTTGCCGCTGCCGCGTTGTGTACTGGACTGCTGCTAAGCGCCTGCGCCGGTGGCCCGGCCGCACCAATGGATGCCAAGCCGGTGCCCGCCGCGCTCAAGCCGGCCGACGGCGAACGCGTGGCCTTCACCTGGCACGCGGTGGGCTCGCAGATCTACGAATGCCGCTCCGGCGACAAGGGCTGGGCCTGGGTGTTTGTTGCGCCAGAAGCGGACCTCTTCAACCAGAAAGACGAAAAAGTCGGCACGCATGGCGCCGGCCCGAACTGGACCGCGCTGGACGGCAGCAAAACCGTGGGCACGGTAAAAGCGCGCGCCGACGGCGAGCGTCCCGCCGACATCCCATTGCTATTGCTGACGGCCAAATCCGCCGGCATGCCCGGCAAGATGGCCACCGTCACCAGCGTGCAGCGCCTGAACACCGAGGGCGGCAATGCGCCGGCCAAAGGCTGCACCGCGCCGGCCGATGCGGGCAAACGCGTCAAGGAAGGCTATACCGCCGACTACGTGTTTTTCACCGCCCAAAAAGCCTGACCCAAAAGCCAGAGGAAGCGAGGCCTGACATGTCCGTGCTCAAGAACCTTTTCAGCGCCAGCAAGAGTCCCAAGCACGATGCCACGGGGCCTGAGACGGGTCCGGTCAAGATGAACCTTGACGAGCGCATGGCGTTTCGGCGCGAGATGCTGTTCGAGGCCATCAAGGTCACGATGCAGGCCCACGGAATTTTGTCGGCCAGCTACAAATTCCGCGTGGTGCGTAACGACAAGCGAGGCCACCAGTACATGGTGCTGGTGGACCTTTCCACCGACTTCCTGGACAACCGGGAAGGTGGGCCGGCCCGGCTGGTCGAGGTGGGTGCGGCTATCGCCAAAAATGCCGCTGCGCGTTACAACCTGCTGGTCAGCGGTGTGTACTGGCAGATCAATGAGCAGATTCAGGCCTTCGCGCCCAGCCGGCCCGTCTCCTTGCCCGCGAGCCAGGATGCGGCCAGCCCACCGCCACCGGTACAACGCCGGGAGCGCGCCACGGCTGAAGAACTCGCGGCCTTTGAAGCCGCCTGGGAGAAGGGGCGGGCGCTGCATATCGGCGACCGGGTCTATTCGTCCGACCTGTCGCCGCTGGAGCCTGATTCCCAGAAGGACGACAGCCGGCGCTAAAAACCTCGGGGCCGGCCGTTCAAGACCTGCGCCTTCGCGGCACCACCGTGAGCTGCATGACGCTTTTGGCCGGCACGGGGCCCACCGTGACCTGCTGCGGCGCGATGTCCACCAGCTGGTCGGGGTGCCAGACTTTCAGCTGCGCGGCACCCTCAGGCAGGTCCTCAAAACTCGCGATGCCTTCCGGGCTGGTTTTGGCCGCCCAGGGGGATTCACTGGCGTAGATATAGCCGCGCATCGAGCCATGGATAAAACAGCCCAGCAAGGTGGCCCCGACAACGCCGGCCTTGTCCAGCGTCACCTCGCTGGACTTGCCCGGTTTTCCGTCGGGCTTGCCTTCCAGCCGCAGTTCGAAGCCGGCATTCGTCGCGTTGAACTGGCCCATGCCGGCAGGTGAGCTGCGCACGTGGTGGTCCCAGGGGTCGTTGTTCACAAACTGAATTTTTGCCCCCACGGGCACCACCGTCACTGCGGGAACAAACTGCATCTTTTCCTGGTGAATGGTGGCCTGCGCGGCCAGCGGCGTCCTGGGCTGGGCGCTTTTGTTGGCGGGTGCCACCACGACCACGGCATCCGGCAC
>NZ_JBFUGX010000298.1:0-5151 GCF_056402675.1 Polaromonas sp. P3_C2
GGCATACAGAAAGCCGCCGGCGACCAGCGCAGCAAACACCCAATCCAGCACATTACGCCGGGCGAAATAGCCCTCGTTCAGGCTCAGCGTGCTGTCGCCGCCCGCCTTCAGCGTGGTGGTGTTCACCGCGGTGTTGTTGATCGTGGAGGTATTCATAAAGGCGCCTGCAACAGTTTCGTTTTCAACATCTCAAACTCCTTGTCGCCGTCCATGGTCTTGCGGTTGGTCGACAAGGCCATGGTGGCCTGACTGTGGCCTTCGGCCGATTCTGGCATTGAACCCACAACATTGCCATCTTCTGCCTGACCGCCCCCTGCGCCGCGCGGCGCCAGCCAGACCCAGACGCGGCGTTCGCGCACGTAAAGCATGGCGAACACCCCCAGGATCAGGAAGGCGCAACCCAGGTAGACGATGGTCTTGCCCGGTGCACGCGCCACCTGGAACACACTGGCCTGGACCTGGGTGAAGTCTTTCAGCTCAAACGCCATGGGCGCGGGGTAAAAATTGGCGTCCGACAGGCTCAGCACCATTTGCGACATGAAAGCCCGCGTCTTTTCATCCTGACCCAACGGCTTGAGCCCGGCCTGCTCACGCGTCATCTGCGTCAGCTCAAACAAGGCACCGTTGAGGATGCGGATCAGCACCTCGCCGGCACGGTTGCGCTCGGCTTCGGGCACATTGGCTTCCATAAAGTCAGAGATGGCCTGCAGGCCTGCAGCGGTTTTGGGCTTGCCCGTCGAACCTTGCGCGGCGCCCGCTGCGTCTGCAACGTCACCGGCAAAAAGAGCCAGCGCCCGCGATGTCGACGCGGCGAGCTGTTGCATCAGCTCCGGCCGTTCCCGGCCAATGGCCTGGCTTGCGTAGCGCCTGACCGCCAGCTCACGCTGCGCCGGATTGGCGAGCGCGGCACGCAGCCGCAAAAAGGTTTCCATGCCGCCTTCGGCGTCCACCGGAATCCGGAGGTACTGGAAGGGTGCAGACGGTGTCTCGCGAACACCCATCAGGTAGACCGCAGGGCTGTCTTCCGCCGGGTCCGTCTTGACCGGCAACATGTAGTTGTGAAATTCACGGGCCTGTCCGGACGCATCGCGCAACTTGTAGCTCACGCTGGGGCCCACGTTGCGCAGCTCTTTTTGCGTCACGGTCTTGTTCGCCGCGCCGAGCCGTGTGTCAATCGCCTGGTGCAGGTCGACCTTGCGCACATCGGCGCCGGAACCCATGCTTCCGCCCGACGCAAAATTTTCCACGTTGATGACCCGCAGCGCGGTGTATTCCAGCGTCAGCTTTTCGGCGCCATCGCCCTGCCCGTTGGTCAGGCCGCTGGAGCCGCCGATCGTGCCCTGAATTTCAAACGGCTTGCTGGCCGCGGCCATCGGAATGGCCTTGAGCGTCACGCTGGAGCCGCCGTCGTCGAAGCTCGACTGGTAAATCTCGATACCGCGGTGATTGGCCGGGTGATTGACCTCCACCCGCACCGGAATCTTTTCGCCAGTTTCCTTGTCGTGGATGATGATGTCGCTGGCAAAGAGCTTGGGCATGCCGGTCGAGTAATACTCAACGATGAATTTTTTGAGCTCAATGGAAAACGGCAGTTCCTGCAGCAATACGCCGCCCGGCTGGTTCAGGATGGCGGTGCTGGACTGCGTGCCTTCAGCCACCAGCAGGTTGGCGCGAAACGTCGGGTTTTTGTCGCTGAGCCGGTGCTGGGCCGGCACGTCGGCAATCAGTCCGCCGCCGGCATAAATCGACTTGCCGTTCAGCCACATCTGCGCGCGTACGATCATGTCGCCGTCGAGCAGGCCGCCCACGCAGACCAGCACGATGGCGCTGTGCGCTGCGATGTAGCCCAGTTTGTTGGCCGCGCCTTTTTTGGCCGCCACCATCCAGCCGTTGCCGGCGCGCTGCTGCAGCTTCACTTTCCAGCCGCTTTGCACCAGCGTCTGGCCAATGCGGCGCGCAGCCGTTTCGGGTGACTCGGCCAATGCGGCCTCGGCACGGTGGCCAAAGGCCTTGAGGCTTTGCTCCCTGACGTTTTCCTTGAGCTGGTTCAGGTCCGCGAAGATCTTGGGGGCGTTGCGCGCAATGCACAAAGAAGTAGAGACCACCAGAAAAGCCAGGATCAGCAGGAACCACCAGGCGCTGTACACGGTGTTGAGGCTGAGCAGGCTGAACACCTGCGCCCAGAACGGACCGAACTGGTTCACGTAGTTGCCCAGCGGCTCTGCCTGCTTGAGCACCGTGCCGATGATCGACGCGATGCAGATCACCGTCAGCAGCGAAATGGAAAACCGCATGGACGACAGCAGTTCCACCGCCGCCCGCCAGCTGCGGGAGCCCCAATTGACTTTCATACCCTCGGTGGAAACTGTCATGCTTGAAATGGAACCTGCGGTTGGCTCAGGAAAGCCTGCGAACCAGAAAAAGAAGGGAAAAAGAAAAAAGGCGGGCTTTCATCAGAAAGACCCGCCTTGGTGTGATTGGTTTTGGAGGCTTGGGTTCAATACTGCAGGCAGCCTGCGGGTACTTTCAGCAAAAAAACGCTCGCCTGCCAGTCCTTTGCTGTACTTTGCTTAACGCAGGCCGGCAATGTAGTCGGCCAGCGCACGGATTTCACGGTCGTTCAGCTTGGCAGCCACCTGGCTCATGGGCAGGCTGTTGCCGCGGCCGCCGTCACGGAAAGCCGTCAACTGCGTCACCGTGTACTCAGAATGCTGGCCGCTCAGGCGGGGATATTGGGAAGGAATGCCGGCGCCAGTCGGGCTGTGGCAGCCTGCGCAGGCTGCGATCTGGCGGTCCTGCACGCCGCCGCGGTAGATACGCTCGCCGAGTGCAACCAGTTCCTTGTCTTTGGCAAAGCCGGTTTTGGCTTTCTTGGACGTCGCCCAGTAAGCGATGTTTTTCATGTCGTCTTCAGACAGCGCGGACGCAAAGCCTTGCATGATGGGGTTCTTGCGCTTGCCGGCCTTGAACTCCTGCAGCTGCTTGACCAGGTATTCGGGGTGCTGCTGCGCCAGCTTGGGGTTGGCGGGGGTGCCGGAATTTCCGTCGGCGCCGTGGCAGCTGGCGCAAACTGCGGTGAAGCTGGCCTCGCCCTTGACCAGATCAGGCTTGGCAATCTTGGCCGGGGCTGCTGCTGCTGCGGGAGCCGAAGCGGCGCCATGTGCAGGTGCGGCTTCGCCGGCAGCATAAGACGACACGGCAGGCACGGCCAGCAAGGCGGCCAGGAGAGAAGTAACGAACAGCTTCATATCGGGGGTTTTAATTGGTTGGCGCACAAAACTTATAACTTTCTGATTTTACAATGGCTTCAGGGCACCCCCGATTATTCGGGTCTTGCCGCGGCAACGGGCCAGCAGCTCCGCACCGCCTCAGCGCTTCCCGGGTTCCGTCCCCGAAGCCATTGCTCCCTCCAACGCATGCCGGTAGCGTGCAACCGATCTCCAGGGACCGCCCGATCATGACCTCACCCTCTCCGTCCAAACCACCCTTAGCCGCAACTGGCGCGCCCGATCCCAAAATCGCGATGGGCTGGCTGCACACCGCCAAATTCCTGACCACAGCGCCTGAGCTCAAGCACCTGCCCCGTGTCGAYGTGCCTGAAATCGCCTTTGTCGGCCGTTCCAACGCCGGCAAATCCACCTGTATCAACACGCTGACGCAGCAACACCGGCTGGCATTTGCCTCCAAGACGCCGGGCCGCACGCAGAGCATCAACCTGTTCAGCTTGGGCAAGCAGGGCGTGACGGACGCCGTACTGGCCGACCTGCCGGGCTACGGCTATGCGGCCGTGCCCAAGGAAGCCAAGTACCGCTGGCAGCAGGTGATGGGCAACTATTTGCAGACGCGCGACAACCTCAAGGCCGTGGTGCTGCTGTGCGACCCGCGCCTGGGCCTGACCGAGCTCGACGAGATCCTGCTGGACGTGATCCGGCCGCGGGTGGAAGACGGCCTCAAGTTCCTGGTGCTGCTGACCAAGTCCGACAAGCTCAACAAGACCGAAGCGGCCAAGGCGCTGTCCATTGTGCGACTGCAGGCCGGCGGCGGAGACGTCAAACTCTTTTCTTCGCTGAAGCGCCGCGGTGTCGAGGAAGTAGCCCAGCATTTGTGGGACTGGGCCCATCCGGCCGAAAAACCGGCAAAGCCTGCCAAAGCGGCGCCTGAAGAGCTGCCCGAGATCAATGACTGAGGCAGCTCTCCAGCGCTGAAATTTCAGGCAAATACCGGCTCCAACCCAACTGGGACAAGCGCAAACAGCTATAAAAAGTGTAGCAACATGATCGCCACCCGCTTGTATGCATTGCCCCACGGCATCACCCTGTCCTGCCGGATTGCGGGCGAAACGGGCCGCCCTGTCCTGATGTTCCTGCACGGCTTTCCGGAAGCCGCTTTTGTCTGGGACGGCTTGCTGGAACACTTCGCGCGGCCTGAAAACGGCGGCTTTCGCTGTGTGGCGCCCAACCTGCGCGGCTTTGAACATTCCAGCGCGCCGCTGGAGGCGACCGCCTACCGGCCCAAACACCTGGTGCAGGACATTGCAGCGCTGATTGCGCTGGAAGGTGGCCAACTGGAATGCCTTGTGGCCCATGACTGGGGCGGCGCGGTGGCCTGGAACCTGGCTGCGGGCCATCCCGCGTTGATGAAAAAGCTGGCCATCATCAACTCGCCGCACCCCGGCACTTTTCTGCGCGAACTGCAGCATTCGCCGGCGCAGCAAGCCGCCAGCGCCTACATGAACTTCCTGATTCGCCCCGACGCCGAAGCCTTGCTGGCCGAAGATGACTTTCGGCGGCTCTGGGATTTTTTTGCCAACATGGGCGCGGTCGATGGGCCGCACGCGTGGCTGACCGACGCCATCAAGGACCAATACCGCGAAATCTGGCGCAAGGGCCTGACAGGCCCCTGCAATTACTACCGGGCTTCGCCCTTGCGCCCGCCCCGGCCCGGGCCGCCGCACAACGACCCGGCCGCCGCGGCAGTGAGCATTCCACGGGACATGCTGGAAGTTCACCTGCCGACGCTGGTGCTCTGGGCACTGGACGATACGGCCTTGCCGCCCGCACTGCTGGAAGGCTTGGGCGACTACGTGCCGCAGATGGATTTACGCCGCATCGAAGGCGCAACCCACTGGATCGTGCACGAGCAGCCCGCATT
>NZ_JBFUGX010000299.1:0-5143 GCF_056402675.1 Polaromonas sp. P3_C2
GTCTGAAGGCAGTGTCGATTTGCTGTGCGAGAACGTGACCGACACACCGGAGCGCCGGACGCGGATGGATTTCTCGACACCGATTTTTATCGAAGCTGTCCAGGTGGCGGTGCGGACCAAAGACAAACTCAGCGCACTCGACCAACTGCAAGGCAAAAGCATTGTGGGCATTGCCGGCACCACCGTGGTTCCCGCGCTGGATCTTTACGCGCAGCAGCATTCATTGAAGTGGCAACACGCCAAAGCAGTCAACGCGGATGCCGCCCTCGGACAGTTGCAACTGGGCTGGGCGGCAGGGTACGCCCGCGACGGTGTTGCGCTCGCCGCGCAATTGGCGAGCCTGCCCAATGCAGGCGATTACCTGATCCTGCCCGAACGCCTGTCCGTAGAACCTATTGCCATCGCCTACCGCAAGGGGGATGCAGTCATGGGTGACCTGGTGAACGCCTCTATCAAGGAATCCATGCGCAGCGGCGCAGCGCAGGGCTGGTATGAACAATGGTTTTTAAAACCCATGAAACCGGGCGGCAAACCGCTGACAACCGTGATGCCGGCGGAAACGAAGGCATTGTTTGACACCGCGAAAGCAAATTGAGTAGAGCCTGAAGGCCGCAACACCGCTACGGCTTTAAACGTTCAGGCGTTGGTGCCGTTCGGCGTATCCGGCTCTTCCGGTGTGATGAAAGAGTCTTCCCACTGCACAGCAAAATTGTGGTCGGCATTGTCATGAACAATGCCTGAACCGGTACTGAGCGGGTCGAAATTGGTGAACCGTATCCTGCGGTTGCGTTCCAGCTTGGCTTGCAGGCTGCTTCGGGCTGCCGCGATGTCCATGCTGGCGACTTTTGGCGCGTCCTCCAGGAGGGTTCCGTTGGCTGCACGCATGGTATCGGGCACGGTGGCCATGGCATCGGCGTCGGCATCCACCTCAACTGGCAAGGCCAAGGGAGGCTCGCCCAGCACGGCGGGTTCGTCGTCCGACAGGTCGATTTCTCCGAGGAACGCCGCGCGAACATCTTCCAGGGAGGGAAGGTTGCTCGCACGCACGACGGCGTAGGCAATCCCGCATTCTTCAAACAGCTTGCGCTTGAGGTCGCGGTTACTGGCCTTGAGCCCACGGGGACCGGGAACATCCAGGCAACCAATGACGGTTCCATCCGCGGCGCATACAGTGAAAGTGCAGTAAACGGTTTTCAGCAATTCAAAGGAACGCTGCCCTTCGGCTTCGGTTCGCGGCGAGACAAAGCGGATGACAGGGACTTTGATCAGGACATGGTGGTCAAAAAAGGCCCGCTGAAGCCAATGCCACACGTCCTGTTCGGCCTCCAGTAGCAGTGGCCTTGGCTGCAGGTGCCAATGCGCGGGAAGGCGCCGTTTTTTGCGCGCGGAACGCGCCAGCCAGCCATGGTGGCAGGCTGCTCCCGTCGCCATTGCAGACACCGCCGTCGCAGTGAGCGCCAACACAAAAACATCAAACATGAGTGCCTTAACTTTTTTTCAGTTTAAACACAGCCCCGTTAAGTTACAACTATTTACGTATGAAGGTGTTGTGAACGCGACTCATATTGAATCCAATCTACCTAAAAGCGGCCTTTTTTCACATATATGTTCCGCCAATACAACCCAAGTGGTCTACTGGTAGAAACAGATATTTACATATTGGGATCGACCGGGATGGGGCTGGCCAGGATCTTGTCGATCCGCTTGCCATCAAGGTCAAGAACTTCGAAGCGCCAGCCCGCGCATTCCACCCGCTCGGCGGTTTTCAGCAACCGCCCCGAAACGCTTTGAAGCAGGCCAGCCACCGTGTTGTAACGCCCCCGGCCTTCCTCTGGCAGTTCCCTGATATCCAGACGGGCCTTGAGTTCGGAGACAGGCATGACACCGTCAATGAGCCAGCTGCCGTCCTCCCTTTCGGTCGCCCACGCGTCCATCTGCGCGCCGGGCTGCAATTCACCGGTGATGGCTTCCAGCATGTCCATGGGCGTCATGAGACCCTGCACAACCCCGTATTCATCGACCACAAACACAATGCGGGTGGAGCGGGCCCGGAACTGCTCCAGCAATTCCATGCCCGTGAGCGTTTCCGGCACGAAGACCGCCGGCACTGCATAAGCGCCGATACGGTCGGTCACTGAAGGCACTGCGCCTGCGCCCTGGGTTGATGGCACAGGCTGGATCTGGCCGCGCAGCGCGAGCAACTTGGCCACATTGACCACGCCCACCACGTCATCGAGGCTGCCGCGGCACACGGGATACCAGGAGTGGCCGGTGGCGCCGGCCTTGTCGATGGCTTGGGCAATGGTGTCGGAAGCATCGAGCCACTCGATGTCGGAACGCGGCAGCATCAGTGAAGTGAGCAGGCGGTCATCCAGCAAAAACACGTTTTGCACCATCTGGTGTTCATGTTCCTCAATCAGGCCGGCGTCCACGCCCTCCTCCAGGCTGGCTGCGATTTCTTCTTCAGTGACGGCCCGGCCGGCGCTGTTGTCGATACGCAGCAGCTTGAGTACCGCCTGCGTGCTGATGGACAGCAGCCTGACGAAGGGCTTGAAGCCCGTCGCCACCCACATCATGGGCCTTGAAACCAGGCGTGCGACGGTTTCCGGGTAGAGCTGCCCGATGCGTTTGGGCACCAGCTCGCCAAAGACGATGGTGATGAAGGTGATGACTGTCACTACCAGCGCRGTGGCAGTAATCTCGGACGCGCGCGGCCGCACGCCGAAGGTCTGGATCCACGCTGCCAGGCCGCTGCTGAAAGCCGCCTCGCCAATAATGCCGTTGAGCATGCCGATGGAGGTGATGCCGACCTGCACCGACGAAAGGAACTGCGTGGGATTGTCCAGCAGTCCCAGCGCTGCCAGCGCCCCCTTGTCGCCGGATTCGCCCATGGCCGAGAGCCGGGCTTTGCGGCTCGAAGCCAGTGCCATCTCCGACATGGCAAACACACCGTTGAGCAAGGTCAGAAAAGCAATCAGGAAAAAGTCCATGGGGCCTGGCGCAAAATAAACACATGTCACTTTACTGTATCGGCGACCTGCAGGGTTGCCACGCACCTTTTCAGCGATTGCTGGACAGGATCGATTTCTCCCCCAGCCGCGACACTCTCTACATCCTTGGCGACCTGGTCAACCGCGGCCCCGGCTCCCTTCAGGTGCTGCGCAGCCTCTCGGCATTGGGCGACGCTGCGCAATGCCTGCTCGGCAACCACGACCTGCACCTGCTGGCTGTGTGGCAAGGCGTGCGCAAGCCGGGCCGCAGCGACACCGTACAGGACATCCTCGAGGCCAAGGACAGCCRCGCGCTGCTCGACTGGCTGCGCCACCGCGCCATGGCCATCCATCGCTACGGGTGGCTGATGGTGCATGCGGGCGTGCTGCCGCAATGGACTGCGGCGCAAACCGTGGCGCTGGGCTCAGAGGTGGAGCAGGTGCTGCGCGGCAGCCATCTCAAGGACTTTCTGCAGGCCATGTACGGCAACACGCCTGATCACTGGAGCGACAGCCTGCAGGGCGCCGACAGGCTGCGGGTCATCGTGAACGCGCTCACGCGCCTGCGTTTTTGCACACCCGAAGGCGTGATGGACTTCAGCAGTACCGACGGCCCCGGCAGCGCGCCAGAAGGCCACCTGCCCTGGTTTGATGTTCCCGGCCGGGCCACAGCAGATACGCCGGTGGCGTTTGGCCACTGGTCTACGCTGGCCAGCAGCAAGAACAGCACACCCACCCTGCGCAACAACACCTTGCCACTCGACACCGGCTGCGTGTGGGGCGGCTGCCTGACGGCGGCCAGATTGGGGGCGGCGCCCGGCGAGTTTGAACTGGTCAGTGTGCAATGCGAAGAAGCGCAAAAACCTGGCAAGGCCGGCAAGTCGGCTTAAACCGGTTGCCGCGCGGCACTTGCCTCATCCGCCCAGGCCCGGGCCATGCTTGCAGCCAGCAACAGCACAGCCGACGAAAAGTAAATCCACATCAGGATCACCACCAGTGAGCCCGCCGCGCCATAGGCCGACACAATCGCAGCGGTCGAAAGATAAAAAGCCATCAGGTGCTTGCCGACCGCAAACAGGATGGCCCCCGCGGCGGACCCCATCACCAGATAGCGTAAAGCGGGCTTGGGGCCCACGCTCATTTTCATGAGCGCCACAAAGAGCACCACGCAAAAGCAGAAAGACACGACCTCATTGAGGACCCAGGCGATCTTCTCAATCGGCAAATAACTGCCCGCCCAGCCTGAGAGAAGACTCAGAAAAGTCGAGATCGCCAGCGAAACCAGCAAGAGAAAACCGAAGGCCAGGATGTAGGCCACACCCCGCAACCGCAAAGAAGCGCTGTGCCACCATTTCTGCTGCGGGAGCTCGCCACTGCCTTGCCGCCACAAGCGCTCAAACGCATCCTGCAGTTCGGCAAAAACGCCGGTCGCACCCGACAACAGCAGCGCAAAAGCAAACAGCGAAGCCGTGATGCCCTCTGAAGGAGCCTGGGCACTTGAAAGTGCCTGCTGTACCACCTGTGCGCCCTGCGCGCCGATAACGCTGCGGATTTGATCCACCAGACTGGTTTCGATATACCGGCGGTCCAGCCACCAGCCAAGCACTGCCACCATCAGCACCAGCAACGGCGCCAGGCTGAGGATGCCGTAGAACGACATGGCCGCGCTCATGCGCATGCCGCCTGCATCAATCCAGTGGCCGATGGCCTGCCACAGGGGCCGGTAAAGAGGCCTGAAAATCTTCTGAAGGGAAGAAAGCGCGAAGGCCGGCGAGGCCTGAACATGCGGATCGGGTTTCTCCATCATCCCGGAAGCTTAGGAAACCCGCAGCAAAGACCCAACCGGACAGCAGCTCCCCGCACCGTAGGCGTGAACCGACGGGAATATGGAAACTGGTAGAGAAAATCGGGTAGAGGCGCTGCTCAGCGCCCCGCAATGAACCGGTGCTGGACCGGCTCACCCTGGCCGGTTGTCTTAACCGGCTGTCTTGAACAGCGCTGCGACTTTTTTCTTCGGCTTGATATTGGCCGACACACTGCTGCGCGCGGGGGCAGCTTTGGCGGCGGCTTCCCAGGCGGGCGTGGCATCGGGCGCAGCGGTTGGTTCGTAGGGCTGGTCAAAAAACGGGTCACGCGGCGCCGCCGGCTGGCGA
>NZ_JBFUGX010000300.1:0-5083 GCF_056402675.1 Polaromonas sp. P3_C2
CCCGCAAAGCTTTCACTGGACCATGGACCTGATGGTGCCCTGGCTGCGCCTGGCCCTGCTGTGCGCCGCGGTGGTGGTGGCCGGCACCGTGACGGCCTGGCTGGCGGGCCGCGCGGCCGCAGGCCGGGACGCCGTGCTGGCGGTGAAAGAAGACTGGTAAGCCTTGCCCCTTTGCGGCATTTGCCGCGAAAGGATGCGCACGGGCAAGGGGCAGCCCCCCCGTGCACCGTCCTACAGGCGTGGAGGCCGGTTTCCGACGCCATCCGGCCGCTCCCGGCATCACACTGTGACTCATGCGGTGGCCGTCAAGTGCGCAGGTGTTTTGCCAGCCCTTGTCTCCCACGCCCTTTTTTCTCTTTCAAATGCCTGCGGAGAACGCGATGACCACCAACACCAGCCCCCTGACCGGCGCCAACGCGAACCCGACGGGCAAGTTCTCACGGCATGCCTCCTCCCGGCCGTCCCACGGCTTGCAGCTCACCCGCAATGACGACGGCAGCGTGACCCTGGCACTCAACCAGCCCCTGAGGTTGCAGGCCGAAGAACTCGAAGAACTCGTCGCCAGCCTTGCCGGCTTGCGCGCCGACATGGACCCACCCTACCCGCTGGACTGCCCACCGTTGAGTGCGCTGGAGCCCAGCTACAGCCCGCGGCACTGGGTTGCCTGCGACCCGTTGACCGGCAAGATCCTGCTGTTCCTGCGCCACCACCTGTTCGGCTGGCTGGGCATTGTGCAAACGCCGGAGACCGCGCTCGACATGCTGAAGTCGGTGGCCGTCGAGATGAAAAACCTGGAGCTCTCCGACCGCGATCCCAGGCGCGACCTGCACTGAGAATTGCTGCCTGCCAGGCAATGGCCGCTTCCCCTGCGAGCCTCGTCTCATCGTGTTTATCGTGCTGTACATCTTGATACGAGGCGCTCTGCGGGTTGGCCAATGAATTCAAGGCCTGCGCGCTGCATGGTGCAACACCTGCCGCCTTCCCATCTTTAGCTTTCTCCAATGCAGGCGACCACGCCGAAAGGCGTTTTCGTTTGCTTACTCATGGTCACGTTTTTGACGCGCGATTGTCATCACAGCGCCGGGATGAACTCCTACCATGGAGGCATTCACCAGAGAGGGCTTGCATCATGAGACCTGCTAAAGCACCGCCGCACGACTACCGCATTGAAAATGTCGATCCGGCCGAAGGCAGCCTGCTGCCGTCGAGCTCGAACCATCTTTTCGCCGACTATTCGCTGGCCGTGGCGGTGGCCGTGAAAAGTGTGGCCGACCCCACGCGACAGGAAGTGCGCGTCGTRCACGTTCCCAGCGGGGAAGTCGTCTTCCGGACTTCAGCGTTTTGACGCCGGGGCCCGCCGCATCAGGCCAGCCTGATGCTGTTTGCAAAGTGGTCATACACCACGGAAATTCTCCGCAGGTGGCGCGACTCCGCGTGCGCCAGCAGCCACAGGTCTGACTCGCAGTCGGCCAGGGTGTCCGCCAGCGGCACCAGCCCGGGCTCTCCCGCCAGCATGAAGCGCGGCACAATGCCCACCCCCAACCCCGCCTTGATCGCATCCATCACCGCCACAATGCCGTCCGCATAATGCCGCGGCGTGACCTTGGGCAACTGCTTGCGCCGCCACAGCACCGAGGGGTGTTCCGGAAGCGATTCATCAGGCGCTATCCAGTCCAGTTTCGCCAGCGCATCAAGCAAGGGGATTTTTTTGGACGACGCCATCTTCGCTTGCGCTTTGGACCCGCACAGCACAAAGCGCACGGTGCCAAGCTTGCGGCCCACCAGGTGGTCGGGTGGCTTGCGTGTTGCACGCAGCGCCAGGTCCGCGTCGCGCCGGCTCAGGCTCACGAGTTCATTGCCGGTGCGCATGTCCAGCTGCAGCAGCGGATGCTGCGCCAGCAGCGGCTTGAGCGAAGGCAGCACCAGCCCGCGCAATACCGCGTCAGTCGTGGTCAGGCGCACCAGGCCTGAAACGCCTTCATGCGGCCGCTGCATGCTGGCGCGCACCGCTTCAAGCTCGGCCTCCACGCGCTCCGCATGCGGCACCAGGCCCAGCATGGGCTCTGTGGGCAGGTAGCCCAGGCGCGACCTTTCGAACAGCCGCTGGCCCAGATTTTTTTCGATGCGCTGCACCGAGCGGAACACCGTGGACGCATCCGCGCCCAGCCGCCGCGCGGCCTCGGCCAGCGTCATGCCGCGCACCATGGCCAGCAAAATTTCCAGGTCAGAGGCCGTCAGCGCGTATTGCGTTTTTGCAATAGATGGTTTCATGATTGCCAATTTACATTGTATTTTTGCAATCGTAAAGTGGCGGCTCCTTCAACGCTACGCCCTTCGCCGGGCTTTACACCATGACCATCGAAACCTCCGAAACCTCCAGCGCCAGCCACGGCGCCACCCTGCTGCGCCTGGCCCTTGGCACCATGTGGGTCACCCACGCGCTGCTCAAAATCTTCGTCTTCACCCTGCCCGGCACGGCGCTGTTTTTTGAATCGGTCGGCCTGCCCGGCTTCATGGCCTACGTTGTCGTGGCAGTGGAGCTGGCCGGCGGCGCGGCGCTTCTGCTGGGCTTTTATGGCCGCCAGGCATCGCTGCTGCTGGCGCCGGTGCTGCTGGTGGTCGTCTGGGTGCACTGGCCCAACGGCTGGGTGTTTACCAGCCCCAAGGGCGGCTGGGAATACCCGCTCTTTCTGCTGGTCGCCTCGCTCGCCCAATGGCTGCTGGGTGACGGCGCCTGGGCCGCGCGCCGCAGCCGCCTGCTGGTGCTGCGCTGATCTGCGCTGAAAGACATCACCATGAAGCTCACCCTCATCAGCCACACCCTGTGCCCCTACGTGCAGCGCGCAGCCATCGTGCTCGCGGAAAAAGGCGTCGCCTTCGAGCGAATCAACGTCGACCTCGCCAACAAGCCCGACTGGTTCAAGGCGATCTCGCCGCTGGGCAAGACGCCGGTGCTACGGGTAGATGACGATGCGATTTTTGAATCGGCCGTGATCTGCGAATACCTGGACGACACCCTGTTGCCACGCCTGCATCCCGCGGATGCCCTCAAGCGCGCACAGCATCGTGCCTGGATGGAGTTCGGATCTGCCTTGCTCAATGCGATAGGCGCGTTCTACAACGCGGCCGATGCGGCGTCGCTGGCGCGGCACCGTGAAGATATTGGGCGCCGGCTTRCCCAGCTTGAGGCGGTGTTGCCGGATCGAGGCCCTTATTTCGCCGGAGCATCCTTCAGCATGGTGGACGCGGTGTTTGGTCCGGTGTTTCGTTATTTCGATGTGCTGGACGACGTGGGCGAAACAGGATTCTTTGAACATTTGCCAAAAGTGCAGGCCTGGCGCGCCGCTCTCGCTGCGCGTCCCTCTGTCCAGCAAGCGGTGGGCAGCGGCTATGCCCGCGAGCTGCATCGCTTCTTCCTGGCCCGCAGCTCCGAACTCTCGCGTCGCATTGCGGGGTGTGAAAGTAGAGCCTGATGCTATAAAGCGGATGGCCGCTTTTGGCCAGAAGTCGAAATTCGTCACCTCAATCGATGCCATCCAAAACGCCTTCCTCCGGCCCCGCCGATTGGTTGCTGGGCCGTTGGCGCTCTGACAAAGGGTTGACCGTTGACGGATGGGGTAAGCATCCCCCAGGCTCTATAGAGTTTCAGGCGATTATGCTTCGGACACTCGGCAAGACAGAGTTGCTATTCACTCCAACACGCTTCACCTCGATGTTCGAGGACGCCAAGTCCGTCACACCGTATCGGGTTATTTGGAAGTCAGAAACAAGCATGGTTGTTGTGTTTGGCCGCATCGGTGAAGAAACAGCGCAACACCTGCATTTTTTAAGCCCAACGCTCTACTGGATCCACACCGGAAGATTCTGGGAATACTTTTCCAAGATAAAATGAGCTTGCTGCAGTGTCGGCAATGACCCAAACGGAAGCGCTTTTTCTCATCAGCCCGTAAAACAACCGGCCCCAAAGGCTGACCCTCCTCAGGCGGCCGATGACCCGCCAGTGAAAACCGCCAATTGCGCATCAAAAGCACGCTGGTACGCTGGCCGCGCTTCACCACGGGCCACATAGGCCGAAAGGTTCGGGTATTTCTCCAGCAGCCCCGATACGGCCGCCCTGCGCAGCACCGTCACCATCAGCAGGTCTCCTGCGCTGAATGCACCGTCAAGCCAGTCGGAATTGCCCAGCCGGCTGGAAAGGTCGCCCAGCCGCGCATGGACGCTGTCCTCAAGGGCGGGCAGGCGGTCCGCATACCAGGGCTTGTCACGCTCGAAGAGCACCGCCATTGAGCGGTCAATGATGGGCGGCTCTACCGTGTTGAGCGCGGCAAACATCCATGCGACGGCGCGAGCGCGGGCATTTGCATCGTCTGGCAGCAGGCCTTTATGGCGCTCAGCAATATGGAACACGATGGCCCCTGACTCGAACAGCGCGAGATCACCTTCTTCATAGGTCGGAATCTGCCCGAAAGGATGAAGCGCGCGATGCGCGGGCTCCTTCATCGCCGCAAACGAAACAAGACGAACCTCGTGAGGCTGCCCCACTTCTTCAAGCGCCCAGCGAACGCGCATGTCACGCGCCAGCCCACGGCCGCGGTCGGGCGAACGCTCAAAGGCCGTCATGGTAGGGGTCGTCGGAAGGGTCATGGTGGTTTCTCCTTTTGCTGAGATGCCTGGTTGAGTGTTTTGTTGATGCCGGACATGCGATTGACCGGTCACCTACCTCACGACGTTCGGGATAGTCCCCAATCGACATCCTGGCGCAACTTTTTTTGTGAACTCTGAAAAAAAGGCGAAATTGAGTGCCGTCAGCAGCGTCCCGTTGTCGCGGCCACGCCCCTGCTCAGGCCTGCCGAAAACTCGCCAGTGTCTTGAGCAGGTTGCGGGTGGCGCCGTCGAGCGTATCGAGCGGCCTGTGGACCATGGCCGTGTGGCGAGTCAGTGCGGGCTTGAGCGGCACCAGCTGCACGTCATGCCGCACGTTGGATTCTTCCAGCGACTGTTCCCTCGGCAGCACCGCAGCGCCGTAACCGGCGGCCACCAGGCTCTTGATGGCCTCTGAGTAGTTGAGCTCAATGCGTGCGCG
>NZ_JBFUGX010000301.1:0-5080 GCF_056402675.1 Polaromonas sp. P3_C2
GTGCTTGAGCAGCGCGCGGCGCGAGGTGGCCTTGCTGTCGGATTGGGATTCAGGTGTTGCGTGGTTGTTCTTGATGTCGCTCATGGTTTTGTCTCCTGCGTGTAAATGGGTCAAACGGGTTGGCTTAACGGGGAACGATCTTGACGTCGTTGAGTTTTTCCTGTGCTTCGAAAAGGGAGGCGATCAGCTTGTCGCCGTAACCAGCGTTGCTGGCCTGGATCAGGCTTTGGTGCGTGGCCTCACCCATGAAGCTGGTGACGGGCAGCATCTCGGCCAGATGGGTGTAGTAGCGCAAATCTTTTTGCGCATTGGCGATGCCGAACTTGAAGCCGGTGACGTCGCCTTCCTTGAGCGTTTTCGTTGCCATCATCTGAAAGATGCCGCAGTTCACGCCCCCGGCCGAGATCACGTCATAGAGGCGGTTGAGGTCCAGCCCGCTTTTGGCCGCCACCGCAAAGGCCTCGGCAATCGAGGCCGCAAAGCTCATGGCCATCATGTTGTTGACCAGCTTGAGCACGTGGCCGTGGCCGGGCGGGCCGACGTGGAAGATGTTTTCGCAAAAGGCCTTGAGCACCGGCTCCAGCGCCTTGAAGTCCTCAGGCTCGGCGCCGACCATGGTGTTGAGCCTGCCTTCCTCGGCTTCCTTGGGCGTGCGCGCCAGCGGCGCATCGACCAGCTTGATGCCTTTGGCCGCGAGGTCGTTGCGGATGCGGGTGCTGGAAGCGGGCTCGGCGGTGGAGGTGTCGACCACGATCAGGCCTTTGCGGCCGCCGTCCAGCAAGCCGTCCTTGCCGTAGACAATCTCTTCGACCTGGGGCGAGCCCGTGACGCAGATGAACACGATATCGCTGGCCTGCGCGCATTCGGCGTTGGTCCTGGCCTCTTTCGCGCCGGCGGCAATCAGGTCGGCCAGGTTGTCCCTGTTGCGGTTGACCTTGAAGGTGAGGGCGAAGCCCTTGGCCAGCAGATTCCTGGCCATGCCGTGGCCCATCATGCCGATGCCGATGAATCCGATTTTGGGTATTGTCATGTTTGTCTCCGTTTTCTTTCCCGTTGTGGCTTGTCTGTTCTGTCTGTTGCGTTTGGCGGCTTAGTTCACGGCCTCAGTGGCGGCTACTGAAACAGTGGCCCCTGCGCCCGCCCTCGCCTGGTCCCACAGCGAGATCAGCCGCGCATAGCGCTCGRCAATGGCCTTGACCACCGCCGCGTCGTCCATGGCGCCTGAGAACCAGCCAGTTGCGGCATCGGCAAAGATCGAGCGCCCCACGGCAAAGCCGCGGCAGATGGCGTGCGGCGCTGCGATTCGAAAGCTCTGATCCAGTTTTTCCTCGCTGGCCTCCAGGCCCAGCACCAGCACACCGCGGCAATGCGGGTCGTGCTGCGCCACCACGGCCGCGATCTTTTCCCAGGCAGCCGCACTAACGGCTGGCGGCAGCTTCCACCAGTCGGGGAAGATGCCAGCCTGGTAGATTTGTTCGAGCGCCATCGGTACGGTGTCGCCATCCGCGGGCATGTCCTTGGGTGGGATCACCTCGATGAGGAACTCGTGAAAGCTGTCCACGCTGGCTCGCTGCAGGTCGGCCAATTTGGCCAGCTGGCTGTCGCGCAAGGCCGGCTTGTCATGCGGGTGGTAATACACCAGGCATTTGGCGACGTGCTCGCTGGGCCAGGTTCGCATGACCGCACCCAGGCCGGCGCCGGCTTCGAACTGCAGCGGTCGTGAACCCGGCAGCTCGACCGGCCTTGCGACCCACCAGCCTTTGCCGGTCACCGTTGGAAGCACCTCTTCACCAAAGCGTCCGTCAACGATCACGCCGACGCCACTGCGCTGGCCGGCTCCAAGCCGCGCACCTTCGGCGATCAGGGATTTGAAARGGGGGATGCGTTCGCTAGGCGCGCCATGGCGTGCCGCTACCTCTTCCAGCTGCTTGCGGTGGTCGAACGCCAGGATGACCAGTTCTTCCCAGCGGCGTGTGCGCGTGCTGACACGGTGCAGGTGTTCGAGCTGCGCGTCTTCGCGCAGGCGCCGGGTGGCCGAGCCATGCATCAAGAAAAACTGCAACTCTTCCCAGCTCGCCATGGCCGGCGCGCAGCCATGGCGCGACACCACCAGCGCGCCGCAGGCGTTGGCATAGGCGCAGCAGCGTGTGAGCGGCTCCCCCGGGATCCAGCCGCGCAGAAACCCCGACATGAACGCATCGCCGGCGCCCAATACGTTGTAGACGTCCACCGGAAAGCCGGGGCCTTGCAAACCTTTTTCCAGTGAATCGGGAATCGCACCGTCGAACACCACGCAGCCCATGGGCCCGCGTTTGACCACCAGCGTGGCCTGCGTCAACTCGCGCAAGCGGCGCAGGGCTGCGAGCGTGTCGGTGCTGCCCCCGGCGATGTGAACTTCTTCTTCAGTACCGACCACCAGATCGCAGTGACCGACGACGGTTTGCAGATGCGCGCTGACCTCGCCGGAAGGTACAAAGCGCTGCTCGCCCATGCCCGGGCTGGTCAGGCCCCATAGCACGGGTCGATAATCGATATCGAGCACCACGCGCGTGCCCGCGGCTTTGGCCATCATCATGGCGCGCTTGCAGCTTTCATAGGTGAGCGGCTGCGACAGGTGCGTGCCCGAAATCAGGAGCGCCTTGGCCGAAGCAATGAAGGCCGCATCGAAGTCGTCTGGACTGATCGCCATGTCGGCGCAGTTGTCGCGGTAGAACACCAGCGGAAAAGTGTCGCGGTCCTGGATTCCCAGAAACACCAGTGCCGTCAGGCGCTTGGGATCGGTGGCGACATGGCTCACGTCCACGCCTTCGGCCGCCAGGGTTTCGCGCACAAAACGGCCATTGTGCTCGTCACCCACACGGGTCAGCATGGCGGGCTTCAGACCCAGGCGCGCCACGCCCACCGCGGTGTTGGCCGGCGAGCCACCCAAATATTTGGTGAAGCTCTGCATGTCTTCAAGACGGCCCCCGATTTGCTCGCCATACAGATCCACCGCGGCGCGGCCGACACAGATCAGATCCAGCGGGCGGCTCATACGGCCCCCTTGCGAGTTGGCTTGGCTGCGGTCTTGCTGTTCCTGGTTTTGGCTTTCGCTGCGCTCTGCTCAGCCAGTTGATGACCGGTGCTGACCACCAGCGCCTGTGCCAGACACAGCGGTGCGACCAGCGAGCGGAACGGCTTGGAGGAATCGTCGGCCAGCTCCAGGCAAACCTTGGCATGCGCCTTGAGCGGCGAGAGGGGACCGTCGGTAATGGCAATTACCAGCGCTCCCAGTTTGGCGGCCTCTGCTGCAGCCGCGATGACTTCGGGCGAATAGTTGCGAAAGCTGGCGGCGATCAACACATCGCCGGGCGCAACGGAGCGCAGGCTTTCGCGCAGCATGCCGCCCGTTCCGTCGAGCAGGTGGGTGCGCAGTTCGAGCTGGCTCAACGCATAAGCGAGGTAGCCCGCCACCGGAAAAGCGCGGCGCTGGGCCAGCACATGGATGCGCGGCGCCGAGGCCATGAGCTTGACAGCCGCTTTCAGGTCGGCCTGGGCGATGCTTTCCTCGAGGTGGCCGAGTTCGGCCACCGATTCGCCCACCAACTGGTGCAGTACACCGGCCGGTGCGCGCTCGCCGTTGAGCTGCTTGCGCCGCATCTGGTCTATGCGTTCGCGGTAGCTGTCGGAACGCTCCAGCAGGTGGCCGCGGAACACCTGCTGCATTTCGGAGAAGCCGCCATAGCCCAGCGCGTTGGCGAAGCGGATCATGGCCGAAGGCTGCACCTCGGTGGCCTCGGCCACCGTCGCCACCGTGCCCAGCGCCAGGTCGTTGGGCTGCTCGAGCGCGAAGCGCGCGATGCGCTGCAGCTGCTTGGACATGTCCGGGTAAATCCGGCCAATCAGCGCCTTGAGTTCTTCGTAAGTCGTTGCAGAGTCCATATGTCGTTGCCGCCTCGGGAATGCGATGGACGGGCCGGGCCTGCGTCGCATCAAATTAGAATAGATATTCTTGCTTATTTAAATAATAGAACGTATATTCTGTTGTGTCCAGCCCATTTTCAGCACTTGTTTTTCTAGCTCCACTCATTCACCCAGAAAAACCGAAGAGACAAGGTCCCCATGCAACTCGCTTCCGGCCGCGCGCCGCTGATCCCTCTGCCGATGCTCGCCACATTGCTGGTGCTGCTGTCCACGCCGCTGTGGGTGGGCCGCGTCGGGCTGTACCAATACCTGGCCCTGGAAATCATGATCTGGGTGTTGTTTGCGATGGGCTACAACCTGCTCCTGGGTTTCACCGGCCTGCCCTCCTTCGGGCACGGTGCATTCTTTGGCGCGGGCGCCTACGCCTTCGGCCTGCTGCAACTCAAGGTCTGGCCCAACCTGTGGTTCGACCTGGCCGGCGCGGTGCTGGTCACAGCGGCGCTCGGCGCGCTGGTGGCGCTGTTCATCTCACACAGGCGCGGCATTTATTACGCCTTGCTCACCATCGCATTCGGCCAGGTGTTCTGGTTCATCGCCAACAAATGGCATACCGTCACGGGCGGTGAAGACGGGCTGCTGAACATCAAGCGCCTGCCGGCCGATTTTGGTTTTGTGTCTTTCAATCTCTCCGGCAACAACGCCCTCTTCTTCTTTTGCCTCGTGCTGTTCGGGTTGGTGCTGCTGGTGCTGTGGCGGCTGATCCATTCGCCATTGGGTCGCATCTTCAGTGCCATCAAGCAGAACGAGACCCGCGCCGCCTTTGTGGGCTACAACGTGTGGCTTTACAAGTGGCTGGCCTTCACGATCTCCACCGCGGTGGCGGGCCTGGCCGGTGCGCTGTTCGCCATGGCGCAGCAGTCGGCCTACCCCAACGTCATGAGCCTGCACAACTCGGGATTCGTCGTGATGATGGTGCTGATAGGCGGCGGCCTCGTAAGTTTTTGGGGCCCCATCATCGGCGCCACTTTCTTTATTCTGGCGCGTGACCTGCTGGGCGCCTACACCGAGACCTGGCTGCTCTGGTATGGCCTCGTCTTCATGGCGATGGTGCTGTTCAAGCCCGAAGGCATTGCCGGCGCGTGGCAAGCCTGGAAGGCACGGCCGCGGCGCACTGTGG
>NZ_JBFUGX010000302.1:0-5057 GCF_056402675.1 Polaromonas sp. P3_C2
CCTTCACCTTCCATTCCAACGAGGATGCCCATGTCCAAGACAGATCTCCCTTCCTCTTCTGCCACGGAACCGCAAGCCGTGTCCGGTTCTCGCGTGGCTATCCTGGGCTTGGGCGGAGATGCCGTGGGCGACGCGTGCCAGTTCATGGAGCAGCTGGGGCTGGAGGCGGCGATACTCGACGCCGTCTCCATCGATCAACTGGAGGGGCTGCGCAATGTGGCGTTTTTGCTGCTCCTGCCGGGCAACAAATCCGATGCGCCCGCGGCCATGCTGGCCATTGGATTCATGCTGGCCGCGCTCGGCCGCAACCGCATTGCCTGCCTGCTGTCCGAAGACGACGCCTTGCCGGATGTCCTGAAGGGTGCCACAAGCATTTCGGTCGACGAGGCAGGCCTGTGGCGGCTGCTGCTGGCACGTGAGATGAAGCGGGCAGGCCTGGAGGTGGATCTGAACCTTGCCATGTGAGTGGCACCCCGGCGGCATGAGTGGTGTCAGCGTGCCGTGGGTTTCGTTGCTGCATCGTCAGGCAGCATGGCAGCGTCTCTTTGCATCAAGGCACGGACCAGCCAGGTAAACCATGCAGCGGCAATCGCTGCTGCAATCCAGACCAGCATCTGCCCCAGCCGGGCCTGGTCGTCCAGCAGGTAGGCGTTGCAGACGCGTACCGGCGAAGTTTCATACAGGTTGCCCACGACTGCCATCATCGGCAGCACATTGCCCAGAAAGAAACCCTGCACCAGCAGCCCCGCCGCGTGCCAGGACAAGCGCACGGCGGCGCCGCAGGCCAGCAGGGCCAGGCTTTTCAGGATTTCGATGCGGCTGTCCACCAGCGCCAGGTCCAGTACGCGGGGAATCATCATGATCGCGAGCATCATCGCGGCCGCGAACAAACCGCTGATGCCGTGGGCATTCCAGAGCCCCAGGCGAGCCAGCCAGTGCCCCGGCAGTGCTGCGGCGAGCAGATAGCCGGCGAGCGCCAGCAGGGGATACTGCACCAGCATGTGAAGGGTCATGCTGGCTTCCAGCCCATGCCGCAGGCCGGGCAAGGCCAGCAGGCACAGCAGGGCGACGGCCATAACCGCCAGGGTGCCGCGCGAGGGATGCGCCAGCCTCGTCATGGTGAGGCCGCCTGCGCAAGGTGCTGCGCATAGTCGAGCGCGAGCTGCTGTTCCGCGTAGTCAAAAATGCGAACCAGCCGGCCTTTCTGGTCGATGACCAGCAGCGCCGCGTTGTGTTCAAAATCGCCGCGGCCGTCAGGGACCACCACGACCTGGAAATCGGCCAGCAGGCGCTGGGTGTCCCGCGGGTCCTGCACACGCACAAAGCGCCATAGCGCCGGGTCGGCGCTCAATCGCGCTGCATAGGCCTGCAGCACGGCGGGGCTGTCGTGACGCCCATCGAAGCTGATCGACAGCAGCTTGACCCTGCCGCCGCGCTCCTGCCTCGCCTGCAATATCTGCTGCATTTGCTGGAAGCTGCTGCCCATCGCCAGGCAGACGGTCTGGCAACGTGTATAGACGAAATCCACCAGCGTGACGGACTGTCCGTCGGCGAGCCGCTGCGACAGCGCCTGAGGGGCGATGCCGGGTCCTTCGACGCTGACTGCGGGAGTTGCGACAGGTCGCAGCGCGACTTCGAGCCGGCGGGCGCCCTCGGCGGTCCAGACCTGGAAGTCGTGCGTCAGCCACGCGGCGGCGGCATAGCCCGCCAGGGCCAGCATGGCGCTGAGCAACGCGGTGCGAAGCATCAGGGCTGGCCCACCACGCTTGCTACCCCCTTCAGCTCAGGAGCTTTTGGCCGCCAGCGCCTTGAGTTCGGCGGCGCCGTTGAACGGTGTGGTGCGCGTGCCGGCCTTGCGTTCGGCTTCAAACAGCTCGGGCTTGATCGCACCCGCCTTGTTGGACCATTCGGCGCGGATGTAGCTTGCCACCGCGGCCAGTTCGGCATCGCTGAGCTGCCCGAACGCCGGCATGGCACCCTTGAAAGTGTTGCCCATGACGGTGATCTCGCCCGTGACGCCGTGCAGCAGGATGTTGGCCACGGTGCGCTCGTCGCCGGTGACCCATTCGGAGCCGTCCAGCGGTGGAAACACGCCGGGCAGCCCTTTGCCGGTGGCTTGATGACAGGCCACGCAGTTGGCGGTGAACAGCTGTTTGCCGTTGGCCGCAGCGCCCGGTGCGGGGCCCGAGAGGTCCGCCAGGGTGCGCTTGTCCCCCAGGTCGGCGCGGCCGAAGGAGCCGGACAGCACGATGTAGCCCGCGCCCCACAGCACCAGGGCCAATGCCCCGACCAGGAAGATCAGCGGAATGGGCTGGCTTTTTTCAGAGGGCTCCGCCTGTTCCCGCTCCTGGGCCCGGCTTTCAGATGTCTTGTCGTTCAACATGGGATGACCTTGTGTGGCTCAGGGCTTGGGGGCGGGTGGCAGCACCGGGTAGGTGTGGTTCAAGCCCTGCAGGTACTTGACCAGGTCCAGCGCCTGGGGCGAAGGCACGACCACCTGGCCGATGTTCGGCCCATAGGCGGGTGGCAGCGCCAGCGGTTGCTCACCCTCGCTTTCGGCGTCTTTCGCGTCCTTTACCGTGAAGAGATATGGGTAGGACGGCATGATGGAGCCGGGCACATAGGCGCGCGGCTGGTACAGGTGGCCCAGGTGCCAGTCCTTGCTCGGTTGGCGCGCCCCGATGTTGAAGAGGTCCGGCCCGGTGCGCATGCTGCCCAGCAAATGCGGCTTGTCATAGAAATAATCGCCCGGCACCGAGGCCCGGCCCCAGCCGCGCTCCGCGTCGGGGCCGAAGTTCCGGTCACGCGGCTGCTGGCTGTGGCAATACACGCAGCCATTGGCGATGTAGACCTCGCGCCCGCGCAGCTGGGCGCTGGTGTAGTTTTTCAGCTCCGGCGGCGGTTTGATGTCGCGCACCTGCATGTAGGGCATCACCACCAGGGCTGCCGTGGCGATGCCCAGGGCCACCATGGCGCCCGATGCCAGCTTGACTTCATTTTCCATGAGCGGCTCCCATTTCAACGCTGCGTGCGTCGTTGGGCCAGAAGAGGGCGGCGCCCGCACGGCCCGGYCCGAAACGAAGCGCCATGGCCAGGAAATGGCCGACGAACACCAGGTGGCTGAGCACCATCAGGCCGCCACCCACGGATCGCCATTTCAGGTAGGGCAGGGTCAGCTCGACGGAAGCCATGAAGGGCTGGGCGGCATCCAGCATGGCCACACCTTGAAGCCAGCCGCCGATGGTGAGCCCGACAAAATATATCGTCACCCCGACAGCCGCCAGCCAGAAATGCAGGGTGATCAGTTTCGGGTACGGCCACTCCCAGTTCAGCACCCGGGGCATCATGAAATAGATGGCGCCGAACAGCACCATGGTGACGAAGGCATAGGCGCCCAGGTGCGCATGGGCCACCGTGAAATGGGTGAAGTGGGTGATCTGGTTGACGCTGCGCAGCGCCTCCAGAGAGCCCTGCAGCGACGAGGCCAGGTACATCAGCCCGCCGAACATCATGAAGCGCAGCGTCGGCGAATAACGCGCCAGGTGCATACGCCCCTGCAGCGTGGCGCCCATGTTGATGCTGAAGGCGATCACGGGGATCACCATCATGACGCTCTGCACGATCGACAGCGTGATGAGCCAGCCGGGCACCGGGCCGCCGATGAGATGGTGGCCGCCGACCTGCCCGTAGAAAAATGCCAGCGTCCAGAAGCCCAGCAGCGAGAGGTTGTAGGAGCGTATCGGCCGGCCGATGATTTTGGGCAGGAAGTAATAGATGGCGCCCACGCTCACGGGCGTGAACCACAGGCCCAGCACGTTGTGCCCGTACCACCAGTTGGTGGTGGCCTGCTGCACGCCGGTGTGCACGCCGGGCATCTTGCCGACCAGGAAAAGCAGGGCAATCCACAGCAGCGCCGCCGTCATGTACCAGACGCTGACGTACAGGTGCGAGACCTTGCGGTTGACCAGCGTGAACAGCACCGGCAGGATGACGAGGGCAAAGCCGGCGAACATGAAGATCGCGATCTGCCACGGAATTTCCAGGTATTCCATGCCGTCGTTCCAGCCGGTCGCGATGGCGCCTATGCCCCCTGCGATGCCCATGTTGATGAGCGCCCCGCCCAGCATGACCCAGATGGCGCCGTAGAGCCGGGTGCGCAGCAGCCGCGGCAGCAGCCACACGATCATTCCCAGCGCGGCATTGGTGATCCAGCCGTAGAGCACGCCGGTCAGGTGCACCGTGCGTATGCGGCCGAAGGTCAACCAGGCATAGTCGGTAAGCCAGTCGGGCTCATGCAGCTTGATGGACGACACCAGCCCCGCCATCGAGCCCACGATGAGCCACAGGCAGGCAAAGGTGATGAACATGAACACCGGAAACGCGGTAGAGCGGTCGGACGTGATGCGGTCCAGCAGCTCGGCGGCATCGGCGGCGTGGGTCTTGATGCCGCCTTCCTTCACGGCCTTCTGCATCGACGCCTGTGCCACGTCCTGTAGCGCGGGGTCGTCGACCTGGCCGATCTCGCCGTGCGCGAAGATGACGGAAGCCGCGACAGGGTTTTCTACCAGTAGTCCTTTGCGCAGCGACCAGATAAAGACAAAGAGTCCGATGATGGACAACAGGAAAGCACCGAGAAGGCTGAGGGCGGCGCTGTCCATCATGCAGCTCCTTCAGGCAACGCCCGTCGCATCGTCGGGATATCCGGGATCTCATTGCCCGCGCTCCGGGTTTTCAGAAAGAGCGGTGTCGGCCGTCTGGAAGGCTGCGTCGGTCCGCCGCTTGTGCATGGTGCAACTGTCATGATTTCTCCGGTGTGAAAACCCGCAGACGCCATTTGCTGCGTGGCGCCGGTCGGGTGGGGCCGCGAGAACTTGCCGCAGGTGTTCCATACTACGCCTTTGATGGCTGCCAGCCTGGACGCCAGGCTGTATTCCAGTCATCTGCTACTGTTTTTATAGCTGCTTGCGCTCGCCTGCATTGGTCTGTAGCCTGAATCAATGTATTGATATAGCTTAAGCCAGGCCTCATCAAGCCGTGTTAGCCTCGCGGCCATGTTG
>NZ_JBFUGX010000303.1:0-5055 GCF_056402675.1 Polaromonas sp. P3_C2
CGACCAGCTTGCGGTGCAGGCTGCTCAGCCACTGCGCGCCGAATGAAGGGGCATCGCCGAAATCCTTGACCGCCACGGCAGCAGCCGTGGCCGCGGTTTGCCTGGCGCTGTCATAAATAAGGTTCAGCGCCTGCCCGCCTATGCTCACGCCGGTTTCGACGACCTCCTGTTTGCTGCCCGTCAAGGGATAGAGCTGGTTGCAGGGACAAGGTTTCGGGGCGTCCTTCTTCCTATCGCGAAAGACCTGAACCGTCTCACTTTGGTAACAGCCGTTATTAGTCGCTTTCTGAAGGGAGCCGGGTGGGCAGGTACAACTTGAACCAGAGGGCACGCCGTCATCAGCGCAGCTGTACGTGGGCGCGGTCAATGTGCGCCACCCCATGCTGTAGACCGAGTTGGCAACGAAAGTTCCGTTACTTTTCAGGTACAAAGCTACCGTACATTGAGAATCAACGGAACTGACGAAGACCATGTTGTAGTTCACAGACCAGGCCGAACCATTGGCAGGAACCGCAAGACAGGCCGCCTCATAGGAGGGGTAGCTATAAAGCGCCCCCCCTGTTGTGAAGTCAACGCTTCCGTAGTCCACGCACGGATATACGCCGGCACAGTGAGTATTGACCTCAGTCGCAGGAAACGAAGCAAACGACGAAACCGGAAAGCATGACGACAGCAGCACCAGGACAAAGAGCAGCCATCTCCTGCAGCCACCCGCAGCACTGAAACGTTTTGTGCGGCGTTTGACATACCCAAGGGCACTTTGATCGAACAAATCGCGTTCCGTGCTGGCGTCTCGGTGGCCTGCAGCCATTTTTTTGTCGATGCTTTTGTCGATGCCGTCGCTTTGAATTTCCCTCAATYGCYCGCTCCCGTGACTTGYTGGACCCGGTTCARKGCGTCRTACACSCGGGTGATGTTTCTTTGCAGATTGCCCGAGGGGTCCTTGACCTGYTCGCCTGTCTTGTTGCCMATGGCGTCCAGGGTGTACGTGAYGGTGTTGCCTTTGGCGTCCGTCACACCCGTCAGGCGTTGTGCTGCGTCGTAGCTGTAGCTCAGAGTGGTGCTGTCGGGCATGGCGACCCCCGTTAGCTGGCCGGCGTTGTCGTAGGTGTACGTTGTGGTACGGGCTACGCCGCCCGGCGGGGTGACACTGGTGCTGCTGACCCAGCCTCGGGGGGTGTAGCTCATGTCGGTGACGATGCCTTTGGGATCGACCATCTGCCGCACTCGCCCTGCCCTGTCGTACAAAGTGAACTGCGTGACGTGGCCTGCTGCGTTGGTGACTGACTGCAGGTCTCCTGCCGTGTGGCCTGTGGCGTTCGGGTCAATCACCGGCGCCGTATCAGAAAATGCCTGTACCGGTGGCGTGAAGTTCGCGGTGTACCGCGCCACGCCTTTGGTGATCCGCAGGTCGGAGAGGTAGCCGCTCCAGCCTATTCGCCGATCAATGTCCGCACCTACCGTGACGTTCCGGTTAGAAACGTCGAGACTGGTAGTCAAGGCTGCAGAACCGGCGCTCACGCCATTGACGTAGAGGGTCACCAGATTGCCACTGCGCACCRCGGCCAGATGCACCCAGGTGTTCAAGGGCAACGGATTTGCTGCGTTGATGTCCGCTGTCACTGCGTTACCCGACCAGAACGCGGCTCGAGGATACCCGTCAGCAGCGAGCAGTACGAAGCTAACGTCTGAGTTCGCGGCCGCTTGGTACTGCCCTACAACCTGTTGGTAGGCCCAATATGACCCCGTGTTGCGGTTTGTCTGATACACCCAGGATTCAACCGTGAAGTCCCCGGAGCCAAACTGGAAGTCCGCTGATGGTGGTGTACTCACGGACGCTCTGTTTCCATCAAAGTAAATGGAGCTGTAGCCAAACTTGCTCTGGGCTGCACTGATTTGCGCGTTACCCAGTCTCGTCAATGGCTTAGGCGACGGACTGCTGTCTACGATGATCGAGCCAGGAATACCGGCGCCATTCAACAGCAGGCTGACGTGACTCAGCTCTGGATCGATGTTGCTTTCAGTGCCGCTGAAACTGGTAGCGCCATAGTAGGCATAGGTCTGCTGGACGATGCTGTTGGTGCTTTGGGTGGCCACCAGACCTTTTGCACTTCCGCTGGCGACATACGTCTGGCTCATGGTCCGGGCTACATTTGTCGCGGTGTCGGTGACGGTCTGGCTGAGTTTGTTGCCCTGTGTGTCGTAGGTATAGGCGGTAGTTCTTCCCGCTTCGGTCACAAGCACCGGCAGCCTGAATSTGGGATGCCACTGTGTGGTGGTGGTCTGCACTTCGGGCAGGCCCGCTGATCTGGTCGTCGTCAATGGCAAGTGCCGGTTGATGTCCCAGGTGTACAGAGTGTTCACGCCCAGGAAGTCGGTTTCCTGGGTGATGAAGCCATTGGCGTCTTGCACCCGGCTGGCCGCGGATGGGGCACCTGTTCCGCTTGGCTTGTCTGCTCCGGTGACGGCCAGTTGGCCCTTGTTGGTGCTGTAGTTGTAGGTGCGCTGTGTGCCCAAGGGGTCGGTCACCGTGGCTGCGCCGGTTGCATAGCTCACCGTGTACAGATCGGCACCACCGGCATAACCGCTGCTGATGGCGCGGCCCTGGCTGTCGTAGGTAATGGTGGCCAGCCGGATTCCCCGCTCGTCGGTGATGCCGGTGACCATCTGGATGTAAGTGGCGTTCTCGTAGTGGTAGCTGCGGGTGACGGTGCTGCCGTTCAAACCTGGATAGCTGACAGTGGTCAGATGCGAGATGACTGTGGTGCCGTCGTAGGTATAGGTGACGACCTGGCCGTCGCTGGCGGTCACGCGCACCAATTGGCTGGCGCCGTTATAGGCAAAGCTCAAGCTGCGGCCGAACTGGTTGCTGACCGAGACCAGCAGATTGGCTGCCGGGACACTCGCACTGCTGCTGGTACTGTAGGTGTAGGTATTGATCCAGCCGTTGCGCTGGGTTACGGTGAGCAGCTTGCCTGCTGCATCAAACTGCCACAGGCTGTCGTCGTCCAGGCGTTTATAGACAAGGCCTGTGGTGTTGGCGGTCAGGCTGTCGGCGCTGTTGCCGGCATCCCAACTGCTGGTGGTGACATTCCAACTGAAGGTGCTTACGTTGCCGTCGCCGAAGATGATCCGGGCGACACTGCCTGCGGTGCCGGCCGTGCCTTCTTGCTTGATCGAGATGGCATGGTTGTGCGACCAAGCGCGGGTCAGTCCGGGATTGACTGCCAGGTCTCTGTCTGTGTTGCCAGCCCAACTGCTTCGGTAATGCCGCACCAGGCTGAGCGCGTCCGCGCCTTGCCCTGTGTAGTCGGGTTGCGCCAGGATTTTCTCGCCTGTCGCCGGAATGATCGGCTTGGGGGTCTTCGTTCCATCGCAATCGCATTTCTCGGGTATGGGTGCAACCTGCACAGGAACCGAGATCGCCGCCGGAGACGGCAGATCGCAAGTGTGCGCAGCATTCTCGGTCGAAGGAGGTTTACAGACGCACTCCCCACCCTCCAATTTAGCGCTTAGAGGGCAGCTGAGTACCGTTGCAAACGGATAGTACGCATAAACATCAGTTCCCAAATCTCTGGTCCGCATGATCACATATCCACCCGAATACACGCCAGAGCCCACCTTCGGCCCGCTGCAGGAGGTATGGTCCGGATCGGGAGGCAGAGGGATGCAGTTGTGCATCTGATAAGCGGTCCATTCCGCGAGGTCGGCCGGAGGCACAGGCTGGGAGGTAGGTGCGAACGCACGTACAGGGATCCAGACTACCGCTAGCATCAGAGCTAGCAGAACGGCAGCGCCTAAGCGATAAAGATGGGCCATGCGGCCTTCGGAACCGCAATGATCACGAAAATTGCGCTTTGTGATCACCCGCATTAAGACGGCAAGCGGTGCATGGGTAAAAGCACGTTTTTCCATCACTCGCAAGAGCGCATGAAAAAGCTGCCCGCATGCCAAAGCGATGAGCTGGTAAATTCCGAGCCTCGGAGCCCGCGACAACGTCCAGTGAGGCCTTGTCGTACCTGCCGCCAACAACAGCGGACGCGCTATACGAGCGTCGCGCAAACGTGCTAACGCAAACCAGCTGTATGGCAATCCCATCCCTCACTCCCATTTTTTTGTCGGCCCGAGACCGCTTACATTCAGAGCGAATGTAATGCCAACTCCGCTTGATCTGCATGCTCAATAAATGAAATAAATGAGTCGTTCACTTAAAGACAACAGATAAAAAAATGCGCACTAGCAAATGGTGTTCATCTCTTTAAATGCTCGCCTGAAAAATGACAACTTAAGTGATCACAGCTAAGTCAAAGACAAGACACGTGCTCGGAAAACGACACAACCCCTATTTGCAGGAGGAGAAACGCCATCCAGATAAGGTCTTGCACGCTAAACTCATTGCAACAAAACGCAAGCAACGAATCAGGTTCCACATGCATATTTTGAAAAGAGTTGCTCTACTCGGTTTTGGGGCGCTCTTCCTTGCTTCGGCATTTGCGCAGGAAGCGGTCATTCGCAAAAACCTTGTTGAAAAAATGCCGGCCTCGACAAAAATCGATGAGGTCAGCAGGACACCCATCCGTGGTCTCTATGAAGTGCGGGTCGGTTTTGATATTTTTTATACCGACGAGCAAGGCCGCTACCTCCTGCGCGGCAGCCTGCTGGACACGCAGACCCGCAGGAACCTGACGGAGGAGCGGGTCGAGAAACTGAGCGTCGTTGATTTTGACAAGCTACCTGTGGAAGATGCCTTCAAGATCGTTCGCGGGGACGGCGCGCGCAAGCTGGCCATATTCGAAGATCCCAACTGCGGCTACTGCAAACGCTTTGAACTAGAGATGGCCAACGTTAGCAATGTCACGGTCTACGTTTTTCTCTACCCCGTGCTGGGCCAGGATTCGACCATCAAGTCCCGCAACATCTGGTGCGCCGCCGACAAAGCCAAGACATGGTCAGACTGGATGACGCGCAGCACGACCCCGCCTCAAGCCGACTGCGATGTGAATTCGCTCAAGCGCAACCGGGAATTCGGCCAGAAGTACAACATTACCGGAACGC
>NZ_JBFUGX010000304.1:0-5034 GCF_056402675.1 Polaromonas sp. P3_C2
CCGCATCAAAACCAAGATGATCAAGCAGAAAAAGGACGAGGAGCGCGACTCGCCCCGTTAACCTGTCCGTACGTACGGACGTCGGCCGTTGTACCGCGTGCCGGAACCACGGGATTTCCCTAGGAGTCTTTAGAATCGGACTCCATGCGTGTCATTTTTGCCGGTACCCCTGAGTTCGCCCGTGTGGCCCTTGAAAAACTGCATGCGGCCGGTTTTGAGATTCCCCTCGTACTGAGCCAGCCTGACCGCCCCGCAGGCCGCGGCATGAAACTGCAGGCTTCGCCTGTCAAGCAATGGGCCGAAACCTCACACACACCCATCGCCCAACCCAGAAGCTTGCGGCTGGACGGCAAATTCCCTGACGATGCAGCCGCGGCGCACGAAGCCATCACCGCAGCGCGCGCGGACGTCATGGTGGTGGCGGCCTATGGACTCATTCTTCCGCAGTGGGTTCTGGATGTACCGCGGTTGGGCTGCCTCAATATCCACGCGTCGCTGTTGCCGAGATGGCGCGGTGCCGCGCCGATTCACCGGGCCATCGAAGCCGGTGATCCGGAAACCGGCGTCACCATCATGCAAATGGATGCCGGGCTGGACACGGGCGACATGCTCCTGACGGAAAAGCTGCGCATCGCACCCGGCGACACCACGGCTTCGCTGCACGACAAGCTGGCCAATCTGGGCGGGCGGCTCATCGTGGAGGCCCTCGAGATCGCTGCGTGCGGAGGCCTGCACGCGGTCTCTCAGCCCGCGGACGGCATCACTTACGCACACAAAATTGAAAAACATGAGGCATTACTGGACTGGTCGCAAGGCGCTTCCGTACTCGAGCGGCGGATCCGGGCGTTCAACCCGTTTCCCGGCGCGGCCGGTGTTGTAGACGGGCAAACCCTCAAGTTCTGGCGTGCCGAAGTTCTGGCGAATGCGCGTCGGCCGGGGGATGCCCAGGCCGGTGAAGTCCTTGCCGCAGGGCCACAAGGTGTGGACATTTGTGCCGCCGACGGCGTTCTACGTGTGAGCCGCCTTCAAAAAGCCGGCGGCAAGGCGCTGGATGCGTCCGAGTTTTTGCGGGGGTTTGAGATCCGTCCCGGCATGGTCTTCATTCAACCGGATATCGCCAAACAGGGGTGAAAAAAATGACGGAACAGAAAAGGGCGGGGTTTTTGTGAAGACATTCTTCAAGCATCCGGACTTCCGGCTCGGGGTGAGTGAGCTCGCTAGCGTTGCACCTGGCATCGCCGCCTGGGGCCTGATGACGGGCGTGGCAATGGTGAAGTCGGGCATGAGTCTTATCGAGGTGCTGCTGATGGCGGTGCTGGTTTTTGCCKGCAGTTCCCAACTGGCAGCCTTGCCTCTCATCGTGGCGGGCGCACCCATGTGGGTGATTCTGGCTACCTCGTTTTGCGTCAACCTGCGCTTCATGGTCTTCAGCGCTCACCTGCGCCCCTATGTGATGCACCAGAGCCTGTGGCGCCGCATGGCTTTTGGCTACGGCATGGCCGACCTGAACTATGTGCTTTTTACCAAACGCTTCCCGCACCCGGCCGCCGATGCTGCCGGCATTGAAGCCCAGGACGCCTACTGGGTCGGCAGCTGCGGCATGAGCTGGGTCAGCTGGGTGGGTGCCACGCTGGTGGGCATTGCGCTGGCCAATTCCATTCCGCTGTCCTGGGGCTTGGGCTTTGCCGGCATCCTGGCGCTGCTGGGCATCATGTGGTCGCTGGCCACCACCCGCCTGCGAGCGGTGTCTGCAGCCATCGCGGGTGCCGCCGCTGTCGCCACCTTCGCCTTGCCGCTCAAGCTCAATATCCTGGTGGGCATTGCCGTAGCCGTCATCGTCTGCCTGGCGCTGGAAAAATCAGCGCCGGCCAAGCCTGCGGTATCCACTCCCGGAACCGGAGACGCAGCATGAACCAGACCGATCTCTGGACGGTGGTGACCATCATCGGCATGACGCTGATGACCGTCCTCACGCGCTCCTTCTTTTTTCTCTCCAGCAAGCCCTGGACGCTGCCAGGCTGGGCGCAGCGCGGCCTGCACTACGCGCCCATTGCTGYGCTGGCCGCAGTGATCGTGCCGGAAATGGTGATGACGCAGGGCCATTTCATCGCAACCTGGAAAGACGCGCGGCTGTTTGCGGTAGTCGCCGGCACCGCCTGGTATTACTGGCGTCACGGCGTGCTGGGCACCATCCTGGCCGGCATGGCGGTGTATTTGCCGCTGCATATGGGGTTTGGATGGTGAGCCCCCACGGTAAAAATTAGCACACCCCTATCGGGCTCACTGCGTGTAGCCCTTTTCCCCTTGCAGGGGACGGCGCCTGCGGCCCGGCAAAGCCGGTTCCGCGGCCCCTGCTGGCCTTGGTGTTACTCGCTTCGCATCGTGTTTGGTGTCGACTGCTATCAAATCAGTAGCTGCTTGCGCTCGTTCTGCGTGGGCTGGAGGCCGATTTGATGCCTAAATTTACGCTTTCCCGGCTTTGTCTGACGGGCCCAGGCACATACAGGCACCTACAATTTAGGGCTTTGGGCGCTGTGGCCCAAAGCCTTTTTTATTGTGCGAGCGATTTATGAACTTCATCCGTTTCTCCGACCTGTGCGCCAGCGGCAAAGTTGCCGGCAAGCGCGTGTTCATCCGTGCCGACCTCAACGTGCCGCAGGATGACAGCGGCAACATCACGGAAGACACGCGCATCCGCGCCTCGATTCCCTGCATCCAGATGGCCCTGGACGCAGGCGCGGCGGTCATGGTGACATCTCATCTCGGGCGGCCAGTGGAGGGTGAGTTCAAGCCGGCCGATTCGCTGGCGCCTGTGGCCAAACGAATGGGCGAGTTGATGAAGCGCGACATTCCCCTGGCCTCCGGCTGGGTGGACGGTGTGGATGTCAAACCCGGCCAGCTGGTGATGCTGGAGAACTGCCGGCTCAACAAGGGCGAGAAGAAAAACAGCGAAGAGCTGGCGCGCAAGATGGCTGCGCTCTGCGATATTTTTGTGCACGATGCGTTCGGCACGGCGCACCGCGCTGAAGCCTCCACCTATGGCATTGCGCAGTACGCGCCCGTGGCAAGCGCCGGCCCACTGCTGGCCGCCGAGATGGACGCCATCTCCAAAGCCCTTTCCAGCCCGCGCAGGCCGCTGGTGGCCATCGTGGCCGGCAGCAAGGTCTCGACCAAGCTCACCATCCTCAAATCACTCGCCGCCAATGTTGACCAGCTCATCGTGGGCGGCGGTATTGCCAACACCTTCATGCTGGCCGCCGGTTTGAAAATCGGCAAAAGCCTGGCCGAAGCCGACCTGCTGGCCGAAGCCAAAGCCGTGATTGACGCCATGAAGGCGCGTGGCGCCGAGGTGCCGATTCCGACGGACGTTGTCACCGCCAAAACCTTTGCCGCTGACGCGCCGGCCACCGTCAAGGCGGCCACTGACGTCGCCGATGACGACCTGATTCTTGATATCGGCCCGCAAACCACCGCGAGACTTGCGGCGCAGCTCAAGGCGGCCGGCACCATCGTATGGAACGGCCCGGTCGGCGTGTTTGAGTTTGACGCGTTCGCTAAAGGCACCGAAGGCATTGCGCGCGCCGTTGCGGACAGCAGCGGGTTCTCTATCGCCGGAGGCGGGGACACGCTGGCCGCCATTGCCAAATACGGCATTGAAAAGCAGGTCGACTACATCTCGACCGGCGGCGGCGCTTTTCTGGAAGTGCTGGAAGGCAAGACGCTTCCGGCCTTTGAAATCCTGCAAAAGCGCGCGGGCCATTGAGGCGCTACCTGCAAAATGCGGCAAACCGCGGTTTGCAGGTTCAAGGCGCGACACGTTGCATGCAGCGGGCCACCCCTCCGGCTTCTGACCAATACCCCGGATGCGGCGATGGCTTGGTAACCGCCACGTAACTCATTCGTGTAAAAATAAGAAACTAAATTACAGGAGACAGACATGAAGATGCAGCGCCGCGGCACCAAAATCGTTGCCACCCTTGGCCCCGCCTCCAGCGATCCGGCCTTGCTGGAGCAGATGATTCGCGCTGGCGTCAACTGCGTGCGGCTGAATTTCAGCCACGGCACGGCGCAAGACCACATCGATCGTGCCAGGCTGGTGCGAGAGGCCGCCACCCGCGCCGGGCGCGAGGTCGCCATCATGGCCGACCTGCAGGGCCCGAAAATCCGTGTCGGCAAATTTGCCGAGGGCAAGGTGCAGCTTGAGCAAGGCATGAAGTTTGTGCTCGACGCGTCCCGCACCGAGCTTGGTGACATCAACGGCGTAGGCCTGGACTACAAGGAACTGCCGCGCGACGTCAAGGCCGGTGACACACTGCTGCTCAACGACGGCCTGATCGTCATGACGGTCGACAGGGTCTTGGGCGAGCAGGTCCATGCGACGGTCAAAATCGGCGGCGTGTTGTCCAACAACAAGGGCATCAATAAGCAGGGCGGCGGTCTGACGGCGCCGGCGCTGACGGCCAAAGACATGGAAGACATTCGCACCGCAATGAGTTTCCAGGCCGACTATGTCGCGGTGAGCTTTCCGCAGAACGCCAGCGACATGGAAATGGCGCGCCAGCTGTGCAATGTGGCCGGTGCTGAGCACCGCCACAAGCCGGGCTTGATCGCCAAGATCGAGCGTGCCGAAGCGATCCCGAACCTGGAAGCCATCTGCAGGGCCAGCGACGGCATCATGGTCGCGCGTGGCGACCTGGCCATCGAGGTCGGCAATGCGGCCGTGCCGGCGCTGCAAAAACGCATGATCCGCATGGCCCGTGAGCTGGACAAGGTGGTCATCACCGCGACCCACATGATGGAGTCCATGATCACCAACCCGGTGCCCACGCGCGCTGAGGTCAGCGACGTGGCCAACGCGGTGCTCGACGGCACCGATGCCGTCATGACATCGGCCGAGACCGCCGCCGGCCGTTATCCGCTGGAGACCATTGTCGAGATGGCCAACATCTGCGCCGAAGCCGAAAAAGCCGAGGACGTGAAACTGGACGCCGACTTTACCGGCATGACCTTTGACCGCATTGACCAGTCCATCGC
>NZ_JBFUGX010000305.1:0-5025 GCF_056402675.1 Polaromonas sp. P3_C2
ACTGCTCGCAGCGGGTGTGGACGTGATCCTGGACGACCGCGGCGAACGGCCCGGCGCCATGTTTGCCGACTGGGAATTGATTGGCGTGCCGCACCGCGTCACCATCGGCGACCGCGGCCTGAAAGACGGCCAGCTCGAATACCAGCACCGGCGCGATGCGGCTTCCAGCAAGATCGACGTTGCCGGCGCCTTTGATTTCCTCAAGGGAAAGCTGGCGCTTTGACGCTCCAATGGTTTCCGTGCGCTCATTGACCCTGTCCGCATCCGAAGCTGCCGCACAGGCCAGGGCGCAGGGGATTTCCAGGCGAAGCTGCCTGCAGGCCCTGCCCATCGCCCTCAGCCCATGGCTGCTGGCGGAACAGGCGCATGCCGGCGCGCAGGTTGAAGAGCCGCTGATCGACTCGGTGCGCACCGCGCTGAGTTCTGCCATCGCCAACCAGGCGCCGCCTGTGCCCGAGTTCAAGGACACCGAAAGCCGGCTCGCCTACCTGCGCTGGCTGGGCGCGATGAGCGAGCGTCTCAAGAAGAAAAAACCGGAGTGGCAGATCCGCAAGGAGTTTTTGCAAACCGTCTGGTACGAAAGCCGCCGCGCCGGGCTGGACACCACGCTGGTGCTGGGCCTGATCCAGGTCGAAAGCAATTTCCGCAAATTCGCGGTTAGCAACGTCGGCGCGCGCGGCTACATGCAGGTCATGCCTTTCTGGACGCGCGTGATCGGCGACGGCGATCCCTCCAAACTCTTTCACATGCAGACCAACCTGCGCTTTGGCTGCGTGATCCTGCGCCACTACCTGGACCGCGAACGCGGCGACCTCTTCATGGGCCTGGGCCGTTACAACGGATCGCGGGGCAAGTCGCCCTACCCCAATGCCGTGATGGGTGCCAGCAAAGCCTGGGAGTATTAGGCACACCCCCGTTCAGGCTCACTGCGTGTAGCCTGCTCCCCCCTTGCAGGGGGCGGCGCCTGCGGCCTGGCAAAGCCAGTTCCGCGGCCCCAGCTTGATACAGCATGGCGCTATCAATTCAATAGCTACTCGCGCACGTCCCTATTGGACTGAGGTCCGATTTAATGCCTGAAAACAGGGTTTTGACGATGTTTTACGGCCAATACAACGAGTCCTGAAGGCATTTTGGTCTCTAAAAGGGGATTTTTGGCCTCTTTTTACCCATGAATAGTGCCTCTAGCCCAATGCTGGCGAGCGCGAGCAGCTATAAATTTAATAGCGGCCGGCTGCCTTGCCAGCAGGGGCCGCGGATCTGGCTCTGCCAGTCCRCAGGCGCCGCCCCCTGCAAGGGGGGAGCAGGCTACACGAAGTGAGCCTGGACGGGGGTGAGCCAATCAACGCTCTGCGGCAAACCAGTCGAGTACAGGCACCGTGCCCGGCAGCACCGGCTGCACTGTTACCGGCAGGTTTTGCCACGCATACGACTGGCCTTCGTGCATGTGCAGCTCGCCGGTCCACTCGAAGACCTTGCAGAAATTGAGGCGGACCAAGGCGTGCGGGTAGTCGACCATTTCGACCTTCCAGGGCTGGGCGGCGCCTATGGTGACGCCGATTTCTTCCTGCAGCTCGCGGCGCAAGGCTTCTTCGACCGTTTCACCGGTTTCGAGCTTGCCGCCGGGGAATTCCCAGTAGCCTTCGTAAACCTTGCCAGGCGGGCGCGAGGTGAGAAGGAAATCGCCGTTCGGACGGATCAGCACGCCGACGGCCACGTCGACCACCTTGCGATCCACACCGCCCTCGCGCGGGCGCTCGCCGTCGGCGACCAGCACGCTCATGTCGAATGGTCGGGGGCGTGGTCGCCATCGGGCGACGCAGCAGCCGCCGCCGCGCCCGGCCGTTCATACGCCGCGATGGGCGCAGCCGCCATAGGCCGGCTGGCGCTGTCGCGGCCGGCGTAGTCGCGGGCGAACTGGTAGGCCACACGGCCGCTGCGCGAGCCGCGCTCCAGCGCCCAGACCAGCGATGCGGGCCTCGCGGCTGCAATTGCATCGGGGCCCACGCCGAAGGACGACAGCCACTGCGCGACGATGGTCAGGTATTCGTCCTGGGTGAAGGGGTAAAAACTGACCCACAGGCCAAAACGCTCCGACAGCGAAATCTTTTCTTCGACCACTTCACCGGGATGCACTTCGCCGTCGTCACCGTGCGTGTAGGTGAGGTTTTCCGTCATGTACTCGGGCAGCAGGTGGCGCCGGTTGCTGGTCGCGTAGATCAGCACATTGGGCGTGGCCGCCGCGACAGAGCCATCGAGGATGGACTTGAGCGCCTTGTAGCCGGGCTCGCCTTCCTCAAAACTCAGGTCGTCGCAAAAGACGATGAATTTTTCAGGCAGCCCGGACACCACGTCGACGATGTCCGGCAGGTCGGTCAGGTCGGCCTTGTCGACCTCGATCAGCCGCAGGCCGCGCGCCGCATATTCATTGAGGCAGGCCTTGATCAGTGAGGACTTGCCGGTGCCGCGCGCGCCGGTCAGCAGCACGTTGTTGGCGGGCTTGCCGCTGACAAACTGCTCGGTGTTGCGCCGGATCTTTTCCTTCTGGTCCTCGATTTCCTTGAGATCACCCAGGCTCATGTTGCCGATGTGGCGCACCGGCTCCAGCGAGCCGTGGCCGGAGCTGCGCTTGCGGTAGCGGTAGGCAATCGAAGCGCTCCAGTCGGGTGCGGTGAGCGGTTGCGGCAGCACGGACTCAATCCGCGCCATCAGGGACTCGACGCGGGTGATCAGGCGTTCAAACTGCTCGTTCATGGGGTGCGCCGGTTAACTGCGGTAGTCGGCGTTGATCTTGACGTAGTCGTACGAAAGATCGCAGGTCCAGACCGTGTCGGCCGCATTGCCCCGGCCCAGCACCACACGCACGGTGATCTCGCTCTGCTTCATCACGCGCTGGCCGTCGGCTTCCACGTAGCCGGGGTGGCGGCCGCCGTTTTTGGCAACCAGCACATCGTCCAGGTACAGGTCGATGCGGGTCTGGTCCAGGTCATCGATGCCGGCATAACCGACGGCCGCAAGAATACGGCCGAGGTTGGGATCACTGGCGAAGAAAGCGGTTTTCACCAGCGGCGAATGCGCAATGGCGTAGGCGACCTTGCGGCACTCTTCGCCGGTCTTGCCGCCTTCGACCTGGATGGTCATGAATTTGGTCGCGCCTTCGCCGTCGCGCACGATGGCTTGGGCCAGCTTGCGGGCAATGTCCAGCATGGCGGCGCGCAGGGCCTTGCCTTCCACGCCGTCCAGCGAGGTGATGGGCGGGTGCTTCGCCTTGTTGGTGGCCATCACGACGAACGAGTCATTGGTCGAGGTGTCGCCGTCGACCGTCACGCGGTTGAAGGAGCCTTCGGCAAGCTCCGTGGCCAGTTGCGCCATGAGCGGTTGGGCAACACAGGCATCTGTGGCCATGAAACCGAGCATGGTGGCCATGTTGGGCCGGATCATGCCGGCGCCCTTGCTGATGCCGGTGATGGTGATGTCGGCGCCTGCAATCTTCACGCGCGCGGAGAAAGCCTTGGCGACGGTATCCGTCGTCATGATGGCTTCGGCGGCGTTGCCCCAGTTGTCGGCCTTGGCGGCTTCCAGTGCGGCTGGCAGGCCCGCCGCGATGCGGTCGTTGGGCAGCGGCTCCATGATGACGCCGGTGGAGAACGGCAGGATCTGCTCGGGCGCAATATCCAGCAGGCGGGCCAGCGCAATGCAGCTGGCGTGCGCGCGGCTCAGGCCGTCGTCACCGGTGCCGGCGTTGGCATTGCCGGTGTTGATGAGCATGGCGCGTATGCCGGCTGTTTTGCCGTCATTTTTGGTCAGGTGCTCACGGCAGATCTGCACTGGCGCAGCACAAAAGCGGTTCTGCGTGAAGACGGCCCCGACCGAGGCCCCCTCGTCGAGCAGCAACACCGACAGGTCTTTGCGATTGGCCTTGCGGATGCCCGCTTCGGTGATGCCCCAGCGCACGCCGGGCACAGGGTAAAGGTCCGCGGCGGGCGTGGCAACCAGATTGACGGGCATGTTCCAGGACTCCGGAAAATCAGGGTTAAATCGGCAGTGTTCAGCGCAGGGCGGTRCTCAGTTCAGTCGGCCGTGGCAGTTTTTGTACTTCTTGCCCGAGCCGCAAGGGCAAGGGTCGTTGCGGCCCACACGCGGCACTTCGTCGGCCGGTATGGCCGATGCGCGGCGCTGCGATTCGCTGTCCAGCGTCGTTTCCACCTCACCGGTTTCAGTAGGTGCGGTGTAGGTGACGTTGGTGATGTTCTCGGCCCGGTTTTCCAGTTCCTCGGCGGCCTGCTCGAGCTGTTCACCCGACTGGACCTTGACCGTCATCAACACCTTGGTGACCTCGTTCTTCACGCTGTCGAGCAACTGGCCGAAGAGTTCAAAGGCTTCGCGCTTGTATTCCTGCTTGGGCTGCTTCTGCGCATAGCCGCGCAGGTGAATGCCCTGGCGCAGGTAGTCAAGGGCGCTCAGGTGTTCACGCCAGTGGCTGTCGATGCTTTGCAGCAGGACGATGCGTTCGAACTGCGTGAAGTTTTCTTCGCCGATTTTTTCGACCTTGTCGGCGAATGCGGCGTTGGCCGCGGCAATGACTTTTCCCACGACTTCGTCGTCGGTGATGGCGGTCGCGGCTTCCAGCTCCTGGCGCAGGGGCAACTCGATCTGCCACTCGTCGCGCAGCACGTTCTCGAGCCCGGCGATGTCCCACTGCTCTTCAACGCTTTCAACCGGCACATACTGCCGCGCCAGGTCGGTGAAACAGCCTTCGCGCAGGGAAGCGATCTGCGCCTGCAGGTTGGCCGCATCCATGATGTCGTTGCGCTGCTGGTAAATCACCTTGCGCTGGTCATTGGCCACGTCGTCATATTCCAGCAACTGCTTGCGGATGTCGAAGTTGCGCGCCTCGACCTTGCGCTGGGCCGACTCGATGCTACGGGTCACGATGCCCGCCTCGATCGCCTCGCCGTCGGGCATCTTGAGCCGCTCCATGATGGCCTTGACGCGGTCGCCCGCGAAGATGCGCATCAACGGGTCGTC
>NZ_JBFUGX010000306.1:0-5024 GCF_056402675.1 Polaromonas sp. P3_C2
CTGAAGTCGCGGGGGGGCAGGCATGAAACCCTTCACATACGAGCGCGCCACCTCGCCGGCACAAGCTGCCGCAGCGGTGGCCCGCAACCCGGCGGCAAAATTCATCGCAGGCGGCACCAACCTGCTTGATTTGATGAAGCTGCAGATCGAAGCGCCGGCGCATCTTGTCGACGTGAACGGCCTGGCGCTGGACAAGATTGAAGCGACACCCGAAGGCGGCCTGCGAGTGGGCGCGATGGTTCGCAACACCGCGCTGGCCTCAGACGAGCGCGTGCGGCGCGACTACGGCGTGCTGTCACGGGCCCTGCTCGCCGGCGCCTCGGGCCAGCTGCGCAACAAGGCAACCACCGCCGGCAACCTGCTGCAGCGCACGCGCTGCCCCTACTTTTATGACACCGACCAGCCCTGCAACAAGCGCCAGYCGGGCAGCGGATGCAGCGCCATCGGGGGCGTGAACCGCCAGCACGGCATCATCGGCACCAGCCAGACCTGCATCGCCACCCACCCGAGTGATATGGCTGTTGCCATGCGGGTGCTCGACGCATCGGTAGAAACCGTGCGGGCCGACGGGCGTGCGCGCGTCATTCCCATTGCTGACTTTCACCGGCTGCCAGGCGAAACGCCGCACATCGAAACCGCGCTGGAGCCCGGTGAGCTGATCACCGCCGTGACGCTGCCGCGCCCGGCCGGCGGCGTGCACATCTACCGCAAGGTGCGTGACCGCGCCTCTTACGCCTTCGCGCTCGTTTCCGTGGCTGCCATCGTGCAGCGTGATGGCTCCGGCAAGGTCGCCCTGGGCGGCGTGGCGCACAAGCCCTGGCGCGTTGAAGCCGCAGAGGCCGCCATGCCGCAAGGTGCGCGGGCTCTTGCGGCCGGCGTGCTGGCCGGCGCCACACCGACACATGACAACGCCTTCAAATTGCCACTGGCAGAGCGAACCATCGCCGCCGTGCTGGCCCAGGCGAGGAGCGCATCGTGAAATTCGACACCCCTGCCACCACCAACCCCATTGACCAGCTCAAGGTCATCGGCAAACCGACCGACCGCATTGACGGCCCGCTCAAAACCACCGGCACCGCACCCTACGCCTACGAGCGCCACGACGCCGCACCCGACGCGGCTTACGGCTACGTCGTAGGCGCCGGCATCGCCAAGGGCCGCATCGCGTCGATGGATTTGCGCGCGGCCCGCACCGCGCCGGGCGTGCTGGCCATCGTCACGGCAGAGAACGCCGGCAAGCTCACCAAAGGCAGCTTCAACACGGCCAAGCTGCTGGGCGGGCCGGAGATTGAGCACTACCACCAGGCCGTGGCGCTGGTGGTGGCCAACACATTTGAGCAGGCGCGCGCCGCCGCGCAACTGGTACGCATCGTCTATGAGAGCACGCCGGGCAAGTTCAACCTGGCGTCTGAAAAAGACGGCGCGCCACTGGCCAAGGCGTCTGATTTTTCGGGTGAACCTGAAACCAGGGTGGGCGATTTCGCGGGCGCCTTTGCCACCGCGCCTGTGCAGCTGGACGCCACCTACACCACGCCCGACCAGTCGCACGCCATGATGGAGCCGCACGCCACCATCGCAGCGTGGAATGGCGACAAGCTCACGGTCTGGACAGCCAACCAGATGATCGACTGGGGCGTGGGCGATCTGGCCAAAACGCTGGGCATCCCCAAAGCCAACGTCAGGCTGGTGTCGCCCTTTATCGGCGGGGGCTTCGGCGGCAAGCTTTTCCTGCGTGCCGATGTGCTGCTGGCCGCGCTGGGTGCGCGCACGGTGCAGCGGCCGGTCAAGGTCGCGCTGCAGCGGCCGCTGATGATGAACAACACCACCCACCGGCCGGCCACCATCCAGCGCATACGCCTTGGGGCGGGGCGCGACGGCAAGCTCACTTCCATCGGCCATGAGGGCTGGTCAGGCGACCTGCCCGGCGGCGGGCCCGAGACCGCGGTGAACCAGACGCGCCTGCTTTACGCCGGCGCCAACCGCATGACCGCCACACGGCTGGCCGTGCTGGACCTTCCCGAAGGCAACGCGATGCGTGCACCGGGCGAGGCGCCCGGCTTGATGGCGCTCGAGATCGCCATGGATGAAATGGCCGGGAAGCTGGGCATGGACCCGGTGGAGTTCCGTGTCCTCAACGACACGCAGGTAGACCCTGAAAAACCCGACCGTGCTTACTCCCAGCGCCAGTTGATCCAATGCCTGAGAACCGGCGCGCAAACCTTCGGCTGGAACCGGCGCGTAGCCAAACCGGGCCAGCTGCGTGAAGGGCGCTGGCTGGTGGGCCTGGGTGTCGCCTCGGCTTTTCGCAACAACCTGACAATGCCGTCTGGTGCGCGCGTGCGGCTGGACAACACCGGCCTTGTCACGGTCGAAACCGACATGACCGATATCGGCACCGGCACCTACACCGTCATTGCGCAGACCGCCGCTGAAGTCATGGGCGTGCCGCTGCAAAAGGTGTTTGTGCGGCTGGGCGACTCCGCCTTTCCCGTGTCGGCCGGCTCGGGCGGGCAATGGGGCGCCAACAGCTCTACGTCGGGCGTGTACGCCGCCTGCATGAAGCTGCGCGAAGCCGTCGCCAACAAGCTGGGAATGACCCAGGGCGACATCACGTTTGCCGACGGCATGGTCAGCGCGGATGGCCGCACTGTGCCGCTGGCTGAAGCTGCCGGCGCCCAGGGCCTCGTCGCCGAAGACACCATCGAGTTCGGCGACCTGGGCAAAAAATTCCAGCAGTCGACCTTCGGCGCGCACTTTGTGGAAGTGGGCGTCGACATCTACACCGGCGAAATTCGTGTGCGACGCATGCTGGCCGTCTGCGCCGCGGGCCGCATCCTCAACCCCAAGAGCGCGCGCAGCCAGGTGATAGGCGCGATGACCATGGGCGTGGGCGCGGCGTTGATGGAAGAACTCGCCGTCGACAAGCGTCACGGCTTTTTCGTGAACCACGACCTGGCGGGCTACGAGGTACCGGTGCATGCCGACATTCCGCACCAGGACGTGATCTTCCTGGAAGAGACCGACCCGACCTCATCGCCGATGAAGGCCAAGGGCGTCGGTGAACTGGGCATCTGCGGCGTCGGCGCTGCCGTGGCCAATGCGGTCTACAACGCCACCGGCGCGCGGGTGCGCCACTACCCGATCACACTGGACAAAGTGCTGAACAGCCTGCCGGCGCTGGTGTGAGCGCCGGCGCGCCTCATCACGCCGGCGGCGGGTGTGGAAAACACCTTAAAAACGCCTGTTTCAGGCATAAAAAGTGCCTGAAACCTAATCAGGACGGGCGCAAGCAGCTCCTGATTTAATAGCGCGTCTGCACAATCCTGAACCCCTTGCGCAAGCTCACCGGCGAGCGGAACGGCGGCCCGCCGCACCGCTGGAACAAGTCCTACACAGCTGCGTGTTCGCGCGTACTAGGATCGGTTTTACCTGTGAATCCGTTCCGTACTGACGGTGCCATGCCAACCCGCCCTTTTCGCCTCGCCACACGGCTGATCCTGGCGTCAGCCCTGGCCGCTGCGTGCCTGGGCACCGCTGCGCAGGACAAAGCCGCAGGCACGCTGCCGCAGGTCACCATCGCCGCCAAGGCAAACCGCGACCCCGTCGAAAAGTCCTACCGCAAGATGGTCCGCGGCATGGACCTTTTCGAGAAACAGCGCGCCGCCATGGCGCCCAACGCGTCGCTGCGCTTCAAACTCTTGCCGCGCAAGCGCGAAACGGAGATGGACCGCATCGAGATGGAGGTCATCGGGACGACGGTGGCGTTTGGCGTGGCGGTGGCGCCGGACCATACCTTTACGCTGGAGCGTGACCCCAAGGCGTTTGACGAGAACGCACAGGTGATTCCGAACCGGAAGGCGCAGACCATGACGTGGCGCACGGAGATACGCACGCCGGGCCTGCCGCCCAACACGCGTCGGCTGGGGGACTTGCGGCTGGAGTGCCAGGTGGGCATGGAGGCTGGCCTGGTGTCGAACACCACCAACGTGATCGGCCGGCTGGCGCGGGTGATTCTGGATACGCCGGCTTACTGCGACAGGAAGGCGCCGCTTTATCTGTTCTTTGCAGACCGGCCTTTGTTCAGCGTGGCCATGGTGAACGGCGCGCGGCGGGAGATTCTTTCCATCGACAAGCTGTACGCCGCCGCCAGCGACGACCCCAACCTGAACGGCGACCTGCCGTATTGCGACTGCGAGGTACTGGTAGACCGCACTTACGTGCTGCCGCTGGGTGACCGGAGCTGGCCGGACGACACGCTGGTGGAGTTTGAGTACATGGACGGGCCGTGATGAAAACCTTGCCCCGCCAAACGTTGCGGCATGCCGGTGCGATGCTGCTTGCCTGCCTGTGGCTGGCCGGCTGCGCGGGCCCGGGGGGATTGTTCGGCCCTGAGGAAGCGCCGCCGCCTTTTCGTGACCCGGCGATGACGATGGAAAGCGCGCAGGGCGCCATCGTGGCCGGGCAATCCACCAAGGCAGACGTGACGGCCGCGCTGGGCGACGCCGCCACGTCGGTGAAGTTCGACAGCGGATTCGAGGTGTGGGTCTACCGGAAAAAGACGCCGCAAGCCACGGTGACCAACCCGGAACTGGTGATTCTGTTCACACCGGGTGGCGTTGTGAAAAAGACGCGGATTCGCCCGGCGTATTCGGCTGACTCGGCTTACGGAGAGCGCAAGGATTGACGGCGTAACTTCCCCCCGAACCAGCCCGCCACTTCATACCGGAATCACGGTCGTCTCGAACACTTCCTTGAGGCATACAAAGGTGCGCACCTGCCGCACGCCGGGCAGGGCCACAAGCTGGGCGCTGTGCATCTCGTTGAACGAGTCGATGCTCTTGATGCGCAGCTTCACAAAATAATCAAACTCGCCGGTCACCAGTTGCACCTCAAGGCAACCCGTGAGGCCGGCGGCGGCTTTTTCAAACGCGGCGAATGAGTCGGTGGTGGAGCGGTCAAGCACGACACCGATGATGACCAGGCCGTTGTAGCCCAGCGCACGCGGGTTGACCAGCACCACGGTC
>NZ_JBFUGX010000307.1:0-5022 GCF_056402675.1 Polaromonas sp. P3_C2
CTCCAACATTGAGCAGGCGCGGGCTTCACGCGTGGCCTCGGGCGCAGCCATGCTGCCTACCCTTGATGGCACCGCCAGCGTCAGCCGCGGACGCTCGGCACCCGTGAACCGTACAGCGCCACCGATTGCCACAACCGCCCAGGTGGGTTTGCAGACCTCCTGGGAGATCGACCTCTTCGGTCAGTACGCCGCGAGCCGGGATGCCGATCAGCAGCGGCTGGARGGCTCCCAGGCGCTGTGGCATTCGGCGCGGGTATCGATTGCCGCCGAGGTGGCCACCCAGTACTACAGCCTGCGCGCTTGCGAAAAGCTGCTCGAGGTTGCGCGCTCCGATGCCGCATCCCGGGGTGAAACTGCACGTTTGGCGGAACTCAGCACCAGGGCAGGTTTTCAGGCGCCCGCCACCGCCGCATTGGCCAGGGCCAGCGCGGCCGAAGGCAACAGCAATGCCATCCAGCAGCGCGCACTGTGCGACCTGGATGTCAAGGCACTGGTGGCCCTGACTGCCATCGATGAGCCCGCACTGCGGCAAAAACTGGCCAGCACACCGGCCGACCTGACACAGGAATCGGTAGCGCCTGTCATCAGCGTGCCGGCGGAAGTGCTGGCCCAGCGGCCCGATATCTTCAATGCGGCACGCGAAGTGGACGCCGCCCACCTGGAAGTCGGCAGCGCACGCGCTCAGCGCTTTCCAAGACTCAACCTGAGCGGCTCGGTTGCGACCTCCAAGTCGTACACCGCCAGTACCACGCAGCGCTTTGACACCTGGACCGTCGGGCCGCTGCAGCTGACCATCCCGATYTTTGACGGCGGCGCCAGCGAAGCCAATGTAGAAGCCGCCAAGGCGCGCTACGAAGATGCCGCAGCCCAATACCGCGGCAGCGTGCGAAAAGCCGTACGGGAAGTCGAAGAAGCGCTGGTGAACCTGCAAAGCACGGCTGAACGCAGCCAGGATGCATTGATCGCCACACAAGGCTACCGCGCGTCGTTCGTCGGCACCGAAGCCCGCTACAAGAGCGGGCTGGCGAGCCTGGTCGAACTTGAAGACGCCCGTCGCACACTGCTGGCCGCACAAAGCGCCCTGGTCACGCTGCAACGTGACCGGCGCAGCGCCTGGGTTGCGCTGTACCGGGCGCTCGGCGGAGGCTGGACTACCGCCGAACCGCCTGTGCYGCCGCTGGTCTCCGATGTGCCGGCACCTTTCACCCCTGCTGCCCTCACCGCCCCCTGAGGCGCGGTTTGCCGACCCTGCCACACCTTATGACAGATCCTTTGAACACCATGCCAAACTTCAAACTAAAACCCGTCGCTCTCGCTGTGATCGCCGGGGCCGTGCTCGTTGCCGGGGCCGCAGCTTTTTTTCTTCTGAAGGCCAACGCAAAAGAAGACAAGGCAGTCACCGCAAAGCCGGCACTGACTGTCGCCACCGCGCTGCCGTCTCAAGTGACTTTGCCGGTGAAACTGAGCGCCAACGGCAATATCACCGCCTGGCAGGAGGCCGTGATCGGCTCCGAATCGAACGGCTTGCGGCTGGTGCAGGTGCAGGCCAATGTGGGCGACCAGGTCAAGGCCGGGCAGGTGCTGGCGGTGTTCTCGGGTGACAGCGTGCAGGCGGACACGGCCCAGGCCAAAGCCAGCCTGATCGAAGCCCAGGCCAACGCGGCCGACGCGGCAGACAACGCTGCGCGCGCGCGCACGCTGGCGAATTCGGGCGCTTTAAGCGAGCAGCAGATCAACCAGTACAACACCGCCGAGCAAACGGCCAGGGCGCGTGTCGAGGCGGCCAGGGCGCTCCTTGAGGTGCAGCAGGTACGCGGTAAAAACACGCAGGTGCTGGCGCCCGACAACGGCGTGATCTCCGCACGCACCGCAACGGTAGGCTCGGTGGTGCCGGCAGGCACCGAGCTGTTCCGCCTGATCCGGGGCGGCCGCCTCGAATGGCGCGCGGAAGTCACCTCGGCCGAGCTGGGCCGGATCAAGGCCGGCACGGTCGCCAGCGTGGTGGCGGCCAGCGGCGCCGAACTCAAGGGCCGGGTGCGCATGATCGCCCCGAGCGTGGACCCGCAGACCCGCGCGGCGCTGGTCTATGTGGACCTTCCCGTTTCGGCCGGCATGGCTTCCCCGGCCAAGGCCGGCATGTTTGCCCGCGGCGAATTCGATCTGGGCAGCACGTCCGCGCTGACCGTCCCGCAACCTGCGCTGGTCGTGCGCGACGGGTTCAACTACGTCTTTCGCCTCAACCCGGACAACCGCATCAGCCAGCTCAAGGTGCAGACCGGCCGGCTCGCCGGCGACCGGGTCGAAATTACCTCCGGCCTTGCTGCCGATACACGGGTGATCGTCAGCGGGGCGGGCTTCCTCAACGACGGCGACCTGGTCCGGGTCAGCGACGCCACCYCTGGAATTACGGCAAATCCGGCTATAGCGACCGCCAGTCGTGCGCAAGCAGCTATCAAATAAGGAGCGACTCGATGAACGTCTCCTCCTGGTCAATCAAGAACCCGATCCCTGCCGTCATGCTGTTTGTGCTGCTGACGTTCGCCGGCATGCTGTCGTTCAAGGCGATGAAGGTGCAAAACTTTCCCGACATCGACCTGCCGACCGTGACGGTCTCGGCATCGCTGCCGGGCGCCGCGCCCGCCCAGCTTGAGACGGAAGTAGCCCGCAAGCTTGAAAACTCCATTGCCACCGTACAGGGCCTCAAGCACATCTACACCAAGGTGCAGGACGGCGGTGTGAGCGTGACCGCCGAATTCCGGCTGGAAAAGCCGGTACAGGAAGCCGTGGACGATGTGCGCGCGGCCGTGTCGAAAGTGCGCAGCGAATTGCCCGGCGATGTGCGCGATCCGGTGGTCAGCAAGATGGACCTGGCCAGCCAGCCGGTGCTGGCCTTCACCATCCGCTCGCCGCGCATGGACGAGGAAGCGCTGTCCTGGTTTGTCGACAACGACATCTCCCGCAAGCTGCTGGCCGTACGCGGCGTCGGTGCGGTGAACCGCGTGGGCGGCGTCTCGCGAGAAGTCCGCATCGCGCTGGATCCCTCGAAGCTGCAGGCCCTGGGCGCGACAGCTTCCGACATTTCCCGCCAGTTGCGGCAGGTGCAAACCGAAAGCGCGGGTGGACGCGCCGACCTGGGCGGCAGCGAGCAGCCCATGCGGACGCTGGCGACGGTGAAGTCCGCACAGGAGCTGGCGCAGCTTGAGCTGGCGCTCAGCGACGGACGGCGTATCCGCCTCAGCGAGGTCGCCGCCGTGAGCGACACGACCGCAGAACCGCGCGCCGCCGCGCTGCTCGACGGCAAGCCTGTCGTCGGCTTTGAGGTGTCCCGCAGCCGGGGCGAAAGCGAAGTGGCGGTCGGCGCCGCCGTGCAGGCGGCGCTGGCCGAGCTGAAGCAGCAATACCCCGAAGTGGAAGTCCACGAAGCCTTCAACTTCGTCACGCCGGTGCAGGAAGAGTACGACGGCTCCATGCACCTGCTGTACGAAGGCGGCATCCTGGCGGTGCTGGTGGTGTGGCTGTTCCTGCGCGACTGGCGCGCCACCTTTGTGTCGGCCGTGGCGTTGCCGCTGTCGGTGATCCCGGCTTTCATCGGCATGCACCTGCTCGGCTTTTCGATCAACGTCATCACCCTGCTCGCGCTGTCGCTGGTGATCGGTATCCTGGTCGACGATGCCATCGTCGAGGTCGAAAACATCGTGCGGCACCTGCGCATGGGCAAGTCGCCGTACGAAGCCGCCATGGAGGCAGCCGACGAAATCGGCCTGGCCGTGGTGGCCACCACGTTCACGTTGATCGCCGTGTTCCTTCCCACCGCCTTCATGAGCGGCGTGGCGGGAAAATTCTTCAAGCAATTCGGCTGGACGGCCTCCCTGGCGGTGTTTGCCTCGCTGGTGGTGGCGCGCGTGCTGACTCCCATGATGGCGGCCTACATCCTCAAGCCCGTGGTGGGCACGCACTCCGACCCAGGCTGGATGAAGTGGTACATGCGTGCCACGACCTGGTGTCTGCATCACCGCCTGAAGACCATGATCCTGGCCACGCTGTTCTTCTTTGGCTCGGTGGCCTTGATCCCGCTGTTGTCCACGGGTTTCATTCCGCCCGACGACAACTCGCAGACACAGGTCTACCTGGAACTGCCGCCCGGCGCAACACTGGCGCAAACCCGGGCCTCGGCCGAACATGCGCGATTGCTGATCAGCAAGGTCAAGCACGTCAAGAGCGTGTACACCACCATCGGCGGCGGGTCGGCCGGCACCGACCCGTTCGCGATGCAGGGCGCAGCGGAAACCCGCAAGGCCACACTCACCGTGCTGCTGGACGAGCGCAGCGAACGGCCGCGCAAGCAGGGGATTGAAAGCAAGATGCGCACAGCGCTGGAAGCCCTGCCGGGCGTGCGCAGCAAGGTGGGGCTGGGCGGCTCGGGAGAGGCTTACATCCTCATGCTGACTGCTGAAGATGCCAATGCCCTGCAAACCGCGGCGCTGGCGATTGAAAAAGACCTGCGAACCATTCCCGGTCTGGGCAATATCTCGTCCAGCGCCAGCCTGGTGCGCCCCGAGATTGCCATCAAGCCGGATTTCGCCCGGGCAGCAGACCTGGGCGTGACCAGTTCAGCCATGGGTGAAACCCTGCGCATCGCCACGGTTGGCGACTACGAAGAGTCGCTGCCCAAGCTCAACCTTTCGCAGAGGCAGGTGCCCATCGTCGTCAAGCTGGATGAAGCGGCGCGCAAGGACCTCAGCGTGCTGGAGCGTCTTGCAGTTCCCAGYGTCAAGCCGGGCGTCGGCCCCGTCATGTTGGGACAAGTGGCGAGCCTGGAGATCACGGCCGGCCCGGCCGTGATTGACCGCTACGACCGCTCCCGCAACGTCAAGTTCGAGATTGAACTGTCGGGCCGGGCGCTGGGGGACATCACCGAAGCCGTGAAACTGCTGCCGTCCGTCAAGAATCTGCCGGCCGGCGTCAAGGTGGTGGAAGTCGGCGATGCCGAGGTCATGGGCGAACTGTTTGGCAGCTTCATCC
>NZ_JBFUGX010000308.1:0-4997 GCF_056402675.1 Polaromonas sp. P3_C2
GGATGATGTAGTTCAGGTGATTTATGACGGAGTAACTTGGGGCTCACGTTCTTTACCTGCTTGAAAAGGGGGCCAGATATGAGTTGCGTATTTGCTACGGCCAGCATGTTGAAGCCATGCGGTGGGCCCTCGAGGTAAACGGCCTCGGCCGGAATGAGTTCGATACAAAGCTCCCCGACTTCGTGGTTATTGTGGAAATCGCGCACCGCAAAAAGCTGATAGCCCGCTGCGCTCAACAATTTACAAACTGGTGCATTTAGTAAGCCGTTTGACCAGTCCACATAGTCCCGGTGAACTTCAAAAACGATGCTTGGGTGGTTATTCAGGAGTGTTTTTTCAGCTCCTAGCAGCGCACGAAACTCCGCGCCCTCAATATCGAGCATGATGACGCCGAGTCGGCGTTGCATTGCGGCGCAATAGTCGTCAATTCGTACCGTTTCAAAACTATCTTCGGCAGTGTCCGCAACGACCGAATTGGCGAACGAGTCGAAGCCTTCAAGACGAAGCCGCTGGCTGCTGACATCCCACAGTCCCTTGCGATTAATGACCAAGTTGTTCAGATCATTTAGCGCAACATTTCTTGCGAGCATTTCTGATTGCTCGGGACTGGGCTCAAAACAATGAACCTGACGGTCTTCTTTCTGCAGTTGGCGAGCCAATAAAATGGCATGATCGCCAAAATATGCGCCACCTATCAGAACATCGCCGTCGCTGTGGGCGGACAGGTGTTGCAGTAATCTTGTCGTTTGAGGTTCCCAGACATGAGTAGGATTTTCCCGCTCCGAAAGCATGAAATCCCTCGCAATTTTTGTTCGGTAGAGAAACTCAAAGCGTGTTCCATCCTGCAGTGTCTTTTCATATCGGTCATCTTCGGTGTGAAGCGCATCGATAATCGGGCCCGTAATGTCATCGCGAACCGAACCTTGATAGTCGAAGGTTTTTTCTGCTTCCTTCAACCAGTCAATCAGACGTCTGCGCAACAAGGCATCGCGTCCAAGCGTCGAAAGTGCTCGTTGTAATTTTTGACCGTTTAGGTCACGAGGGTCGTTTGACATTGTTTTCTCCAGAGACGAAAGATTTTGGCAAAAGCCGAATCGGTGTTGACGCGCTACGCACGCATTAAGGTACTAATTTTCAGTGTGAATTGCGAACTGGATCGAGTGGTTGAAGCATGCTTAATTCACGCCATGATTTTCAGTTCGGGAACCGCAACCACAAAATTGCCGCCCCAAGTTCGCACGTGGGCTTGCTGTTGCATGACTTCGGCAGCGATATTCCAAGGCAGGATAACCACCACGTCCGGGCGGTGTTCGGCCATTGCCGATGGTGGGAGGATTGGAATGTGATTGCCAGGCAGGTATTTGCCCTGCTTGGATGGAGCGGCGTCGCAAACATATGCCAGCAGGTCTGGCTTGACACCCGCATAGTTCAACAGGGTATTTCCCTTGGCAGCCGCGCCGTAGGCCGCGACCTTTTTGCCGGCGTTCTTTTGCTCGATCAGAAAGGTAAGTAACTTGTTTTTGACCCGATCGGCCTTCGGCTGAAAATTCAGATACGTGTTCAAGTCACGGAGGCCGTGGCGCCGTTCGTCTTCGAGAATACGCGCGACCGCGCCGGTACTCTCGCGTGTGTCCTCGCGGTGGCAACCGTAGACGCGCAGGCTGCCGCCATGGGTGCTGAGTTCTTCGACGTCCCACACACGCAGGCCGGCCTGGTCGAAGATACGGCTGACGCTTTGCAGTGACAAGTAGGAAAAATGTTCGTGGTAGACCGTATCGAACTGGTTGTGCTCGATCAGTTGCATAAGGTGCGGGAATTCGAGCGTGATCACACCAGTCGGCTTGAGCACCGACTTGAGGCCACGTGTGAAGTCGTTGATGTCCGGTACGTGCGCATAGACGTTGTTACCGATGATGAGATCGGCCTGTTTGCCTTCAGCTGCCAGGCGTTTGGCCAACGTATCACCGAAAAACTCGCGTAGTACCGGAATGCCGAGATTCTCTGCGGCCTTGGCTGTACCTTCTGTGGGTTCGATGCCGAGGCAGGGGATTCCCGGCGGCAGAAAGTTGCGAAGCAGATAACCGTCATTGGAGGCAACTTCAATCACGAAACTCTCGGAACCGAGTCCGAAGCGTTTGGTGATCGCTGTGGTGTAGCGTGCGGCGTGATCGAGCCAACTGATCGAGGTCGACGAGTAGTACGCATAGTCATAGCGGAACAGCTCGTTGGCTTGCGTGAAGTCCTCGGTTTGCACCAGCCAGCAGTGGTCACAGACAAACAGTTTCAGCGGGAGGTGAACCTCGGGCTGCGTAAGCTGCGCCTTGGTCAGATATGCATTGGAGGGCGGCGCAAACCCCAAATCGAGGAATACATGCTGCAGGGGAGTGTTGCAATGGCGGCAGTTCATGCGGCAAGTCCTGTGAAATCGTGATTAATGTGCTGGCGGCCACGATCACCTTCCGAGACATCGGTCGCGGGAAGCGGCCAGGTGATAGCCAGTTTAGGGTCGTTATAGGCAAGGCCGCCTTCGGCTTCAGGTTTGTAAAAGGCGGTATGCAGATACAACATCTCGCTGTTTTCCTCGAGCACCTGAAAGCCGTGTGCACAGCCCTCGGGAACGACCAGCATGCGGCCATTTTCAGGTGTGAGTTCCTCGGCATGCCAGTGTAAAAAAGTCGGTGAGCCTTGCCTTAGATCGACCGCGACATCCCACACCTTGCCCCGGATGCAGCGTATGAGCTTCATTTCGGCGTGTGGTGGGCGCTGGTAGTGCAAACCGCGAATCGCACCTTTTGACAGTGTGCGCGAGTGATTGATCTGCAAGATGCGACGCTCTCCGGTTACCTCGGCAAGCTCACGCTCGCAGAAGAGGCGGCTGAAGGCGCCCCGCAGGTCCGAGAATCGTGTGGTTTCAACCACCAGCACATCAGGCAGGGTGGTGTTGTGGATGGTCATCGTGCTCATGGAGAAGCCTGCGCGAGTTGTCGGAAGCTCGCGCTGTGTGTCAGCAGCTCGTCGTAGCTGCCTTGCGAAGCGACCTTTCCGTGTTCGAGTTCAATGATGACGTCACAATTCATGACGGTCGTCAGGCGGTGTGCGATAAGAAGGATCGTGAGGCCGCGATCCAGCCCGTCAATCGCAGTCATGACCGATTGCTCGGTCGCGTTGTCGAGGGCACTTGTCGCTTCGTCGAATATCAGCACGCTGGCCTTTTTGTAGAGGGCTCGCGCGATGCCGATGCGCTGGCGTTGACCGCCTGATAACTGGATGCCGCGTTCACCGACATGCGCGTTGTAGCCGCCGGTACGGCTTTCGATAAATTCGGCAATCTGTGCCTGTTGCGCGGCTTCGCGTACACGCGACATATCGATCAACTGCCTTGGCACGCCAAAGGCGATGTTTTCAGCGAGACTGGTGTCGGCCAGATAGATGCTCTGCGGTACATGGGCGATGGTGCGCTGCCAGGCACGCAGATGGTCGCCACTGACCGGTTTGCCATCCACCAGCAGTTGTCCCTCGGTTGGAAGCAACAAGCCCATCATGAGGTCGAGTGTTGTACTTTTCCCGCTACCCGTGCTACCGACAAAACCGACGCGAGTTCCCTTAGTGATTGTCAGATCGAGACCATCAAGCACCCACGGCGTTGTGTCCGAATAGCGAAAGCGCACCTGGTCAAAATGAATATGGTTTTTGAAATCCAGCGGTGCAGCCGGTGGCTGGAATGCTTCGGGTGGGAGCGGCTGGTCGAGCAGCGCCAGCGTTTCGGCGAGCGAGGCCTGACAGCTCACGATCGTGGCCCAGGCCCCGAAACTTTGTTGCAAGGCCGGGAGCAGGCGCTGCGCGCCGAGTGCGAGTGCGCCGAGCACCGGTAATGCGCCCGCAACGCCGCCGTTTTGCTGACTGAGTGCATAAGCCAGCGCCGCGATCAGCACCATGCCAACCGCTTCCATCGCGTAGCGCGGGCTGATATTGATGAATTGGCTGTCGCTTTGGGCGCGGCGCAGCGGATGATCGGCCTTGCGGTAGATCTCGCAATACAGCGGTTGCGCATTGTCTAACAGCACATCGCGGATGCCACCGAGGCCTTCTTGCAGCGCCTTGACGACCTGCGTCTGCTCGCGTGCCACCAGCTCGCTGTTTTGCCGGAGCCGGCGCCTGGTTATGGCGGCAATGATGGTGTAGCTGGCGCCAAAGCCCAGCGCGGCGACGGTTGCGGCAAATGGGTCGATGACGACAAGAACGGCAACAACGGACGCGAGCAGGACGACCGAGCTCAGCAGCACAAGTACCGGTTGCAGCACCCCGAAAGCTATGCTGTTGACCTTTTGCGTGATGCCGGCGATGACCTCACTGCTGTTGCGCGAGACATGTACCTGATAGGGCTGGTAGAGGGTGCGCCGATAGAGTTCGGTGCTGAGATCGGAACCGCTGGTCAGGCCCAGGCGCATGCCAGCCCAGAGTAGCAACATGCGCAAGGCCCCGGCCAGAAGCGCTGCTGCCGCAAAAATAATCGTCAGCGGCAGGATTAATCCTTGTGCTGAAGCGATACCCCATGCCTGTGCGACCTGGGTGACGAGTGGGTAGGCGAACAGCCGCTCCGGTGCGGTCAGGACCGCGAGAAAAGGCAGTACGGCGCCCAAACTCATCACCTCGGCGAACGCACTGACCAGCGTCAGGGCCAGCAAACCCGCGAACTGGCGCCGACGCCGCAGGCTCAAATGCAGCCAGAGCCGACGCAACAGTTGTGGGAGTTCCTGCTTCAAGGTCATAACTCAGTGTTTGGACGGCTTGCCAGCGAGAAAGGCCTCGACGCTTTGTCGCACGCTCGGAAGGTCGAGCCCATGCTCATGCAGCAGGTAATCCCAGGTGCCGCAGAGCGACGAGAAGCGGTCCTTGATGCCAATGCGGCAGACCGGCAGCGGCCGGTAGGCGGTAACTTCTTCGGTGATGCAGGCACCTAGTCCGCCCATGACCGAATGTTCCTCCAAGGTCACGAT